>JAIBAP010000018.1 GCA_019695115.1 Caldilineales bacterium
CTCCACATAGCCCGGCGGCGCAGAGGGCGGCGGCGCGACGGCGGGCAAGGCGGCAGCCGCCTGGGCGGGCGCGGCGGCGGGCGCTGGCGCGTCGAGGCGGGCGCGCAAGAGGTAGAGGAAAGCGAAGCCGGAGATGATCAGCCCGACCCCCGCCGCCACGATGCGGCCAGAAGTCAGGGCCGCAAAGGCCGCCAGGAAGGCAAGGGCGGCGATGAGGAGGAGGATGAAGAGAAAGCTGACCACCAGCGCGGCCACCCGCGCCCACGCCGTCGGGCGCCAAAGCCCACGGAAAACCATCCCGGCCAGCGCAGCCGTGAGCAGCGGCGGCACGGCCAGGAGGCTGGAGAGGGCGGCGGGCCAGTCCAGGCGGTCGAACAAGGCGCCGTAGGCGGTGGCGCCGGTGGGGCTGAGGAGCAGAAAGGCGGCCAGGCCGAGGGCGGTGACGGCCTCGAACAGGAAGAGCAGGGCGATCAGGGTGACGCCGAGGGGTCGGGGACGATGTGACAAGGTCATGGCCGAGATTATCGCGTGGCCGTCGCGCGCTGTCAAAAGCTCTGACACCGGGTCTGGGGTGACGCGAGTTGTCTATCCGCCGCCGACCGGCTAACATGCGCCCCGCACCCCACATTCCACTGCCCACTGATTACCGATTACTGATTACTGTCCACTGATTACTGCCCACTGATTACTGCCCACTGCCCACTGATTACTGCCCCCGCCCATGCCCTTCAACTTCGACCACATCATCGACCGGCGCTGCACCGACTGCACGAAATGGACCCGCTACGGGCCTGAGGTGCTGCCGGCCTGGATTGCCGACATGGACTTCGCCGCGCCGGAGCCGATCCTGCAAGCCCTGCACGAACGCATCGACCACGGCGTCTTTGGCTACGAAAACCCCAGCCTGAGCCTGAAAGAGACCGTCGTCGACTGGCTCGCCCGCCGCCACGCCTGGGAGGTCACAACCGACGACATCGTCTTCCTCCCCGGCCTGGTCAGCGGCCTCAACCTCGTCTGCCGCGCCTACGGCTACACCGGCGATCGGGCGGCGATGCTCACACCCGTCTACTCGCCCTTCCTCAGCGCGCCGGTGCAGCAGGGCCTGGCCGCCGACATGGCGCCGCTGCGGTCATCGCTGCGTGAGGGCCGGCTGCACTACGAGATCGACTTCGACGCCCTGGCTGCTGCCATCACCCCACGCACCAGGCTCTTCTTGCTGTGCCACCCACACAACCCCATCGGCCGCGAGTTCACGCTTGCCGAGATGGAGCGACTGGCGGCGCTCTGTCTGGAGCGCGATGTGCTGATCTGTTCGGATGAGATCCACTGCGACCTGATGCTGGATGGCCGCCGGCACAGGCCCTTCGCCAGTCTGGGGCCTGAGATCGCCGATCACACGGTCACGCTCATGGCCCCCAGCAAGACGTTCAACATCCCGGGCCTGGGGTGCAGTTTCGCGGTCGTAACCAATCCCCGGTTGCGGACGCGGCTGGAGCAGGCGGCGGCGGGCATCGTCCCCCACGTCAACGTCCTGGGGCTGGTGGCTGCTCAGGCTGCCTTCAGTCGTTGCGACGAGTGGTTGGCGGCGCTGCAAGCCTATCTGACCGCCAACCGCGACGCTTTGTTGGCCTTCGTCGACGAACACCTACCCGGCGTGATCGCGACCGCCCCGTCCGCCACTTATCTCGCCTGGCTCGATTTTCGCCATGCCGGCCTGCCCACCGACCCCCACACCTTCTTCCTGGAGCGGGCGCGGGTGGCGCTGAACGACGGCCCCACGTTTGGACCGGGCGGCGAAGGCTGCGTGCGCTTCAACTTCGGTTGCCCGCGGGCGACGATGATGCAGGCGCTTGGGCAGATGCGGGAGGCGCTGACGGGTCTGGCCTGAAGTCACTCGCCTGGCGGATGCCCAAATCCCCGCCCTATGCTATCATGCCCCCGTTTTGTCTCCACCCCCGCTCCTATCATTCATGAGGTTGCCCACATGGCCTTCACCATCCCCAGTCTATTGCTCAAACAGCTCTATACCTTCGATAGCCTGAAGAACACTCCGCAGGGAGTCAAGTTCTCGCTCAAGAACCGCCTGACTGATGTCACCGTCACCGGCCTGCACCATGTCACATTCGACGACGTCCAGGTTCCCCGTGACGCCGTCACCCTCGTCCTGGGCGACGGCACGGCCCTGACGCCCGACCAGCTGGCAGCCAACCCGGTCGCGTTCCCCCTGCGCCAGACGATGGACATCGTCTCCCGCATCCCGGCCCTGGCCGATGGCAAACACCGGATCGAGGTCAAGTTCGAGGCCAGCAGTTATGGCGCCCTCACGCTCAAGGTGGATGGCTCGGTGGCGAAAGAGGTGGAGCGAGGGGTGCATATCCCGCGCGATGCCAATGACGATTACAGCGAGGCCATCATCGCCGCCCGGCAGCGTTTCGTCGAAGAATACACCGGGGTCAAGCTCCAGCACGTCCCGCACTATTCGTTCGATGCCCACAAGGTCAAGGGCAACGCCGAGCATTTCCTGGGCGTGGCGCAGATCCCGCTCGGCATCGCCGGCCCCATCACCATCCGCGGCGAACATGCCCAGGGCGATTTCCTCATCCCCATGGCCACGTCCGAAGGCACGCTGATCGCCTCGTACAACCGGGGCATCAAGGTGCTCAACCTGTCGGGCGGGGTGCAGTGCACGGTGGTGGGCGATTCGATGCAGCGGGCGCCGGTGTTCGTGTTCAAGGATGCCATCGCCGCCCGTGAGTTCATCAAATGGGTCAACGAGAATCTGGACGCCATCCGCGACGAAGCCGAGGCGACTTCGAGCGTGGCCAAGCTGGACTATATCGACCCCTATCTGGCCAGCAAGTTCGCCTATCTGCGCTTCAACTACACCACCGGCGACGCCGCCGGGCAGAACATGGTCGGGCGAGCCACCTTTGCCGCCTGTAGCTGGATTCTCGACCATTACCAGGGCGTCGAGCATTTCTATCTGGAATCCAATCTGGCTACGGACAAGAAGGCCTCGCAGGTGAACATCATGCGCACGCGCGGCAAACGGGTGACGGCCGAGATCACGATCCCGCGCGATGTCCTCATCCAGCACATGCGGGTCGAGCCGGAGGCCCTGGCCTATCATTACGGCATCGCCAATATCGGCGCCATCCTCTCCGGGGCCAACAACAACGGCGCCCATTCGGCCAACGGCATCACGGCCATGTTCATCGCCACCGGGCAGGATGTGGCCAACGTTTCCGAGTCGTCGGCGGGCATCCTCTACGCCGACCTGACCCCCAATCGAGACCTCTATATCTCGATGACCATCCCCTCGCTGATCATCGCCACCTATGGCGGCGGCACCGGGCTGGCCACGCAGCAGGAATGCCTGGCGATGTTGGGGTGTACGGGCAAGGGCAAGGTCAACAAGCTGGCCGAGATCATCGCCGGGGTGGTGCTGGCGGGTGAGATTTCGCTCGGTTCGGCGATTTCGTCATCCGACTGGGTCTCCAGCCACGAGAAGTACGGGCGGAATCGGTAAGGTAGGGCGGGTTGCGTGTTGCGTGTTCCGTTGGCCCGATTAGAGGTGCGACGCGCTTCGCGAGCGATGACCCTGGTTTCAGCACAATGCTGGTCATGAAGTCGCTCAAAGTGCGTCGCGCCTGAACTCATACCATCGGGCTTCGCCACCGCATCTAACACAGGCACGAAGAAGACATGAAGCCTTTCGATCAGCCAACGAGCAATCCCCAAGTCAGCAGTTCATCAACAGGATGGGGGGAGCGCATTCACGCAATCAGCTTGTTGTAGTCAGCGTGACTGCCAATCCAGAACCATTGGATTCCACCAGGGGCGTCGATGCCCAAGGCTCGATAATGCTTTCCAACCCTGACCGACCATAATTCCTCGATTCGCTTCAGTTGAAGCGATGGGTGTCGCGGGTTTTCTTTTAACAACTCGTAGCTCTTGTCGGCAAGAGATCGAATTTCAGGAGGCAGCGCCCAGTACAGCACCCAAAAGTCCGATGAGGTGTGGTGCCTCACAGTTCACGCGCCTTACCCTGTGCGAATTCGGTTTGCGCCCTCTCGATGAGACGGTTGAACTTCCCAGCCTTGAAATCCGCGCGGATTTGTTGATCCCACAGGTCGTCTTCAAGCTGAAGAAACCATTCTCGTAGCATCGCGAAATCGTTTGCTGACAGATCGCGAATACGCATCTGAAGCTCTTCGACTTGATTCATGGCTCTTACTCCTTATCAAGCTGCGGCGGCCGCCCGCTGGCGGCGGTCGGAGCGGCGTTGGCTGCGACTGGGGTGGTCGCCGTTGCCATCGAGGCTGATGGCGGGGCTGTAGTCGGGGATGGGGCGGGTGGCCAGGGCATCGGCCATGGCCTGGATGTGGGCGGGGGTGCTGCCGCAGCAAGCGCCGATGTAGCTGACGCCCATCGCCGCCATGTCCAGGGCGTAGGCGGCCATCACTTCGGGCGTGCCGTCATAGTGGACGTGACCCTCGACCCACTTCGGCAACCCGGCGTTGCTCTGGGCCATCAGAAAGACGCCCTCCGGCCGGGCCGCGGCCATCTCGCCGATCACCCGGCGGATTTCGTCCGGGCCGTTGCCACAGTTGGCGCCGATGATCCTGACGCCCAATTCGACCAGCCGGCGTAAAGCCTGGACGGGTGAGACGCCCATCATGGTGTGGAATTTGGTGTCGAAGGTAAGGGTGGCAGCGATGGGCAGGTCGCTGGCGCGGCGGATGCCGGTCACGGCGGCTTCGACCTCGGCCAGGTCGCTCATGGTCTCGATGACGAAGAAATCGACGCCGCCTACTGCCAGGGCGGCGGCCTGTTCGGCAAAGGCAGCGGCGGCGGTCTCAGGCGTCAGATTGCCCATCGGTTCCATCAGTTCACCGGTGGGGCCGATGGAGCCGGCCACCAACGCCCTTCCACCGGCGGCCGCGCGGGCCAGAGCGGCGGCGGCATGGTTCAGTTCGGCCACCCGGTTTTGCGCATCGTGCAGCTTCAGGCGGAAGGAGGTGCCGCCGAAGCTGTTGGTCTCGATGATTTGGGCGCCGGCATCGACATAAGCCTGATAGATGCCACGCACGATGTCGGGTTGCTCGACGTTCCACAGTTCCGGCGCGCCGCCGGTGGTCAGCCCGGCCTGTTGGAGCATGGTGCCCATGGCGCCATCGCCGACGAGGAAACGGTGGGAAGCAAGCAGTTCGTAGATGTTTCGGGACATGGTATCACCTCGCAAAGCCGCTGGCTGAGCGCCATCGGTTGGGTCATTCTAAACCACAGTGGTCGGATCATCAACTCGAAGCAGCGGGCGTTGGGCGTTCTCATCCGGGAACGCGACCGGCGACAAAGGAGAACCCGCCGGGAATGCCGGCGGGTTCTCGAACTACGAGCGGAGTGCCGGAAAGGTCAAGGCGCCTGGAAGACCAGCCGTCCCTCGACCGTGGGTGAAACGACCTCTGTGGCCTGGATGTAGTCGATGACCGAATCGCGCACGTAGTACTGCGTGTCGGCTACGATCTGATCCAACGGCCAGATGGTCTGGCCGGCGTTGTTGAAGTTGCACGAGCCGGCGGCCAGGTAGTTTACGCTCGACACCCGGTAGAAGGTGTCGGCATCGGCGAAATCGACCGCATTGCCATCGACGACCAGCGAGACGACGTTGTTGCCGTCGGGCGGGGTGGCGGGGTCATCGCGATAGGTGATAACGCCGCCGTGGTTGATGTCCAGCATGCAGGTCGTGTAGTAGGAATAGCCGCCGTGGTCGGGCGTGTACTTGTAGTACCAGTAGTTGCGGTAGCTGCGCTCCAGCACTGCTTTGATCTGCGGGCCGTTCATCGACATGACGAGCAAGGAGTTCTCGTAGGGCATCAGCGTGTACATGTCGTTGACGGTCAGCGTGACCGGGTTCTCGGCCGTGGCGGCGTCCGCCACCTTGCGGTTGCTCATGGCGCCAGAGAGATGGAAGTCGACGTCGATGTTGTTGGCTTCCAGCGCCTGCACTGCCGCATCCGCCTGCAGGTTGGCGCCGCTGGTTTCCTCGGTGTAGGCATTGACGGCGTCGATGGGGGTGGTGGTCTGGCCGATTTGACGACCGGTGTAGGCGGCCAGGTCGGATAGGAAGGGCGCCAGGTAGGCCGTCATGGTCGGGTCGGGCGCGGCGCTGGCAGCCGGGATCAGATGCCCCTCGCGGTAGACGACCTGGTAGCCGCCGCCGGCTTTGGCCTGCAGGCCCACCGTCACCTTACCCAACCAGGTGGCGTTGTTTTGGGTCTGGGCAACCAGTGTGCCTCGCGGATTGACGTCCGAGGAGATGATGACGGCGGGGTCGATCTTGGTGTGGCTGTGGCCGCCGATGATCACGTCGATGCCGGCCACCTGCTCAGCCATGAGTTTGTCGCTGTCGATCTCGTCGCTGTACGGGGCATAGCCGATGTGGTTGACGGCGATGAAGAGGTCGGGATTCTCGGCCGCGATCACTTCGGGGACGCGGGTCGCCGCCACATCCAGAGCCGAGAGGAAGGTGAGGCCCGGGATGTTGGTGGGGAGTTCGTAGCGGTAGACGCGCGGGTTGGTGGTGCCCCAGATCGTGACTTTGACGCCATCGACATCCAGGTTGATGTACTCCTTGACGTTATCGTTGATGAAGCCGTAGGAGCCGTCATCGATCAGGTTGGCCTTGCCCAGGATGGGGAAGTCGAGCTGGCCGAGCATGGTGGCAAAGGTCTGCGGGCCGAAGTTGAACTCGTGGTTGCCGAGCACCATGACATCGTAGTCGAGCAGGTTCATGCCGCCGGCAATGGGGTTGGGCGTGGCGTTGCGGAAGTATTGGGCGAAGGCGTTGCCCTGGAAGGTGTCGCCGGCGTCGAGGAGGAGGGCGTTGGGGTTCGCCGCCCGCTCCTGGGCAATGAGGGTGGAGAGATACTCGAAGCCCTGCAAGGTGCCGCGGTTGTTCGTGGCAGGCCAAACACCATGCGTATCGTTGGTGTGCAGGAGGGTGATGACCTTATCCACGCGGGTGATGCGGCCGCTGGGGATATCGGCCTCATCGACGGGCGAGAGCATGGCCATGTAACCGGCCAAGGCTTCATCCAACGCTGGGCCGTAGTCGTAGGGGTCGATGGCGAAGTCGCGGAACATCGTATAGCCGTCGCCGCCCACGCGCATGAAGTTGTTGGTCACGACTTTGTAGATGGCGTTGGGGTCGAGCGGGCTGTAGGAGCCGTCGGCGTTGCGTACTTCGACCGCCATCACGCGCTGCCCAACCGGGGCCGAGGAATTCCAGGTGAAGCGCAGCCCGGCCACCTGCGGGAAGCGACCGGTGCCGGAGGTGCCGCCATAGGCGCTGAGGCCGCTTTCGAGCGCGGCCAGGACGTGTTCACCCTTCAGTTCCATGGTGGCGATGGTGTTGCCAAACGGCAGCGTCTCAAGAACCTGGCCGCGGCTGACATTGCCGACCACGATGGGGGCGCGCAGGCCGCCGCCATTCTGGAAGGCGATCTGATACTGGTCGGCCGGGTCGGGGATGATCGAGTTGACTTCCCACAGCATGGCATCGGCCACCAGGCTGCCCAGCGGACACTCGCCCTGCCGGCAGATCAACTGGCCGTCGCGGTTGATGGGCAGATCGACGTTGGTGGTGGCGATGATGGTGTTCTTGAGGTCATTGACTGGGCCGCGATAGGGGTCGAGCAGGGCCTCGACGGCGGCGTTCTTGGCAATGGTGTTGGCCAGATAGATGGGACTGCCGCCATACTGGGCAATGTCGCCGCGGGGGTCGAAGCGCACATCGAGATCACCCAGGAAGTAGCCCCACTGGAAGGCTGTGACCACCAGCACCGGTTTGCCGTCGGGAGCAGTGGCCACAGTGGGGTAGGGGCCGGCAGGCGTGGCGGTGAAGGTCGGCGGGCTGAAGGTCTGCGATTGGGCCGGGGTGTAGATGAAGGTGTGGCTGTGTCCACCGACAATCACATCGAGGCCGGTGACACTCTTGGCCAGGGCCACATCCTCGTTGTAGCCCAGGTGGGTGAGGGCCACGATCTTGTTGATGCCCTGCGCCGTCAGCGCATCGACCGCCGCCTGGGCGCTAGCAACGACATCATGCACGACCACATTGGGGCCGGGGCTGGAGATGTAGGTGACCTCTGGCGTGGTGAGGCCGATGATGCCGATTTTCTGGCCGCCGACATCGAGGACGGTGGTGGGGGCCAGCTTCCCGGCCAGGGTCGGTTCGGCGCTGACATCAAGGTTGGAGCTGACGATGGGGAAGTTGACCGCATCGGCCAGGCGTCCCAGTTCGGCCGGCCCATCGTCGAATTCGTGGTTGCCGACGGTCATGGCGTCGTAGCCAAGCGCGTTCATCATCTTGGCGGTGACTGCCGATTTGAACAAGCCGTAGTACAAGGTGCCCTGGAACTGATCGCCGGCATCGAGCAACAGTACGTTGGCCTTGGCAGCGCGGATCTCATCGGCTTTGGTCTTGATGCGCGACGAGCCGCCCAGACAGGTGGCTGTGGCCGTGCACGAGGCGCCGCTGGACTGGTATTCTTCGACGCGTCCATGAAAGTCGTTGGTGTGCAGGATGGTCAGATCGTAGGCCTTGACGAGATAGAACTCGTTCAGGTGCACGTAGTCGAACGGGCCGCCGGGGTTGTGCCATTCGACATGGGTGTTATCGACGATGACGCCATCCTCGCTCCACGCGCCCACCGCCAGATAGCCCTGCGGCATCACCAGTTCCAACAGGTAGTAGTCCCACTGGTATTCGGGTACGGGCGGCAGGTAGACGTTGAAAAAGCCGGAGCCATCGCTGGTGCGCGTTTGGATCAGCCGTCCGGGGGCTTCCTGGCCCTCCATCCGGCCGTAGGTCTTGAGGACGACGCCGGCGATGCCTTTGCCGGGGGCGTCGGGATAGCCCTCACGCACGTAGCCGCGAAAACGGGTGGCGTCGCCGGGTGGTATCACGCTGGGGGATTGGTCGGGCGCAGAGCCGATGGCCGGCTGCGCATTGGATGGGGGATTGCCCTGCGCGCCGACGGCGCCGCCAAGCGCGAGCAAGAGCAGGAGTGCAACACCAAATAGCAGAGCGAGGCGTAGGGGATGGTATGTTGGCCTCATTTTTTCGTTCCTCCGTTGGCGAAATGAGAGAGCCTTGTGGCAAAACCCAAAAAACGGTGACTGCCCACACTAACTTCGTCGTTAGAGGGCTTGCACTGGATGATACTGCTGATTAACTAGGACGGCAAATCCGGGGCCGAACGAAGCGCCATCGCTTTCATCCCAGGCTTCGAACTGCCAGACGGACGCCGGAGGAAAGTGCAGAGCCATGGGCAGCCAGAGCGAATGGGGGGCAGATGCAGGCGTTGGGGTACAGTTAGAGGTCAAGGTCAGAATCGCCGTTCTCTCCACCCGCTTCGGCGTTCTCGGCCTCAGCCGGCAAGAGATCATCGGCTTCTCCCCCTGCCCGTTTCCACCGGCGCAGAATCCGGGCCGATGCTCTGGCCGATGTAGCCCGTCCGCCGCGACTCGAAGGCGTCGAAGTACATCACCCCGCGCGTGCCCGTGTCGATCCCCGCCAGCGGCCCCAACCGCGCTTCATCCACCCGCAGGGTGTCGTTGTCGATGCTCCCCTTCGTCTGCTTCGCCACGCCGTCGATCCACAGGCTGATGGCGCCGTTGTTCGCCCCCGCCGCCGTCGCCGCCTTCCACTCGATCTCGATCGCATGTGGCCCATCGCTGATCGTATACCAGCTCCCGCTCGTATATGTCGCCGCATCCGTGCGTATCTGCACCCGCACCTGGTAGCTGGTGGTGTAGCGCCGGAAGTTCACGCGGAACACATCGACTGTACCCACGCGTCCGGTGAAGATGTCGTGGAGATCGCCGGAGGTCATCACGATCGAGTTCGGGTCGAAGTAGAAACGGGCGCGGTAGCGAGGTTCGTCGGCGGGACGGGTATCGCGAACATAGAGGGCGCTATTGTCATCGATGACGGCCTGCATGCCCCGGCTGCCTTTCATCGCCGCCGCAGCATTCACGCTCAGGTCGCCGCCATCCGTGACTGAGCTCGTCCAGGCTGAGAAGCTGCCGCTCTCGAAGCTATCGGCAAAGATGAGGTCGGCGCCAGAGCCGGGCGTCGGCGTGCGGGTGGGAGTCCGAGTTGGAGAGGGGGTGTAGGTGAGGGTCGGCGAGGGTGTGGAGGAAGATGTCGGGGAAGGAGTAGATGTGGGCGCCTCGGTGGGTGTTGAAGTGGGTGTATCGGTGGGCGTTGAAGTGGGTGTATCGGTGGGCGTTGAAGTGGGTGTATCGGTGGGCGTGGATGTGGGCGTATCGGTGGGGGTTGATGTGGGCGTATCGGTGGGTGTGGGTGTGAGCGCCTGGGTGGGCGTGGACGTGTGCGTTGGGGTCGCCGTTCTGGTGGGGGTGCGGGTGGGGGTGGCCGTCACTGCATTGGCGGCGATGGTGAACGACCACCACGCCGATGGCTGGCAGCCGGCGGCGTTGCACGCGCGCAACTGCCAGGCATAGGTCTGGCCGGCGGCGAGCGCTGCTGTGGTGAACTGTGATGCGGTCGTAGTCGTCAGCGGCGTTACTTGCGCGCCCGTGCTGCTGCCTAGGCGCACCTGCACCTTGTAGCTGGTGGCGCAGACCACATCGCTCCAGTCGAGTAGGACATTGCGAACTAAAACAGTCGCCCCATTGCCGGGCAAGAGCCGCTGTGGCGCCGAGGGTTTGGCCGAACAAGAGCCGGGCGTGGGGGTGAGGGTGGGCGTTGGCGTCGTGGTGGGGGTTTGGATGGCGGTAGGAGTGTCGGTGGCGGTGGGGGTGAGGGTGAACGTCGGCGTCGTGGTGGAGGTTTGAGTGGGGGTGAGGGTGGGTGTCGGCGTCGTGGTGGGAGTCCCGGTGGCGGTGGGGGTGATGGTGACGGTGGGGGTCTTGGTGGCGGTGGGGGTGAGGGTGGGTGTCGGCGTCGTGGTGGGAGTCCCGGTGGCGGTAGGCGTTTGGGTGGCGGTGGGTGTCTTGGTGGCGGTGGGGGTGATGGTGGACGTCGGCGTCGTGGTGGGGGTTTGGGTGACGGTAGGCGTTTGGGTGGTAGTGGGGGTTTGGCTGGCAGTGGGGGTGGAGGAAGGGGTGGGCGAAGGCGTGAAGGTGGGGGGCAGGGGGGCGAGGGGTGTATCCTCCAACGGCCGGCAGGCAGCGCCGGTGCACGTGCTGAGCGCCGCCACCCTGGTGGCAAGAGTGCTCAGATAGGTTGGGTCGGTGCGAGTTATCTGGCTATCCAACTGGTAGGGGTCGGCGGCCAGGTCGTACAGCTCGCGCTCGCCGCCGGCATAGCCGGCATAGGTCAAAGCCAGCGTTCGCAGCCCGCGAAATTCGGTCACATTGAAATCGGAAGACGGCACAGGCGTGGCAGGGGTGGGGCCGGGCACGATGCCGTGCGCCAATAGCAGGTTTTGGCGCCAGGAACTGACGGCAGGGGGACTCACACTCAGGAGCGGGACCAACGAGCGACCGTCGACGAAGGAGGGGGGCGATACGCCGGCCAGTTGGGCGAAGGTAGGGGCCAGGTCGATGTTGGCGGTCAGATGGGCGCGGGTGGCGCCGGCGGGAAGGCCGGGGCCGATGACGAACAGGGGGACGTGGATGTTCTCTTCGTAGGGGGCGCGCTTGCCAACGACGAGACGATGCTGGCCGAGGCTGAAGCCGTTGTCAGAGGTGAAGAAGATATAGGTGTTGCCCGTTTGCCCGGTCTCGGACAAGACGTTCACTAGACTGGCGATCAGATCGTCGACGGCCTGCAAGGATTGGAGGCGGCGGCGTTGCCACAGGTCGGCGGTGGCGATTTTGTCGGCCGAAAGCGGGGGTGTGTTACGGACATAGCCCGGTTTGTCGCTGACATCGGCTTCGTCGAAATTGGGCAGGCGGGGAGCCTGGGCGCCGGGGAAGAGGTTGGCGTGGCGGGGCGCAGGCACGGGCGGGTCGGGATCGACCGAGCCATGCGGGGCGACGGGGGCGATGTACATGAAGAACGGCTCTCCTGCTGCCGCGGCCCTCTGGATGAAATCCACCGACTTGGCTGCCAGGACGTCGGTGCCGTAATCTGCGGTACTGCTGCCATAGTCACGGCGGACGCCGTTTTCGTTGAGGGTGTAGTTGAACTGGGCGTTGAAAGCGTTGGGGCTGTAGGTCCCGCTTGTAGGGACGTACCATTCGCTCCAGCCAGGGGGTATGTAGGTGGCGCCGGCCGATCCGGGGTAGCCGTTGAGGTATTTACCCATGAGGACGGTGCGATAGCCGGCCGCGCGCAACCAGGTGGCGACCGTCGAGCTTTCTTCGCCGCGGCTGTAGAAGGTCTGGAAGCCGCCTGCGGCCGGAAAGTTCTCGAATACCTTGGTATTGTCCGAGGTCTGGCCGCGCAGGATGGAGGCGCGCGATGGGCAACAGAGAGCGTCGTTGACAAAGAAATTGCTGAAGGCGACGCCCTGTTGGACGATCAGCGATTGCAGCTGCGGCATGGTGGCCGCCGAATCGAGGTCCTGGTCGTCGGTGAGGATGAGGATGATGTTGGGGCGCGGATCGCTGCTTGTGGGTGTGGGGGAGGCAGCCGCCAGGAGGAGGCACACCAGCAGGAGGATGACCAGGTGCAAGGAAATGAATTTTCTCATCGAACGCGCTCTCGCTGTCTGCTTCCCGCCCCAATAGACATGGGAGCGGGAGGGATGCGGGAAATGTATCACGGGTTCAGGCGTGGTGGTAGTAAGTCGGCTTGCGATCAGGCAGAGGATAGCCCGCGAGCGACTCCACCCGCTTGCCTGAGGAG
Organism: Caldilineales bacterium; assembly: GCA_019695115.1. Taxonomy (GTDB): domain Bacteria; phylum Chloroflexota; class Anaerolineae; order J102; family J102; genus SSF26. The sequence continues at coordinate 12,827 of JAIBAP010000018.1, forward strand.
GCGAGCGGGTGGAGGTTGGGCAGCCATGGCGGCGACCTGTGTGCCGGGCATCCCACCCGCCGGGCGGAGAGGCAGGCGGGTGGGAGGGAAGGCTGGTGAAGTTACATCATCGCTGTTGCATGAGCGGCAGGTAGAGGTCAAGGTCAGAATCGCCGTTCTCTCCACCCGCCTCGTCGTTCTCGTCCTCAGCCCGCAAGAGCTCATCGGCTTCTCCCCTGCCCGTTTCCGCTGGCGCAGAATCCGGGCCGATGCTCTGGCCGATGTAGCCCGTCCGCCGCGACTCGAAGGCGTCGAAGTACAGGATGCCGCGCGTGCCCGTGTCGATCCCCGCCAGCGGCCCCAACCGCACTTCATCCACCCGCAGGGTGTCGTTGTCGATACTCCCCTTCGTTTGCTTCGCCACGCCATCGAGCCACAGGCTGATCGACCCGTTGTTCGCCCCCGCCGCCGTCGCCGCCTTCCACTCGATTTCGATCGCATGTGGCCCATCCGTGATCGTGTACCAGCTCCCGCTCGTGTATGTCGCCGCATCGGTGCGGATCTGCACCCGCACCTGGTAGCTGGTGGTGTAGCGCCGGAACGCCACCCGCAGCACTTCCAGCGTCCCCACCCGCCCTGTGAAGAGGTTGAGCATGTCGCCAGAGGTCATCGTGATCGAGTTCGGGTCGAACCAGAAGCGGGCGTTGTAGCGAAGCTCGTTGACCGGGCGCAGATCCTTTACATACAGGGCGGTGTTGTCGTTGATGTTCGCCTGCATGCCCTTGCTGCTGCCTCGCATCGCCGCTGCCGCCGTCACGCTCAGGTCGCCCCCGCCTGTGGTTGCGCTCGACCAGGCCGAGAAGTTGCCACTCTCGAAGCTGTCGGCGAAGATCACGCCGCCAGCAGGAACTGTAGGCGTTCTTGTGGGCGTGCGGGTTCGGGTAGGAGTTCGCGTGGGAGTATAGGTTGGCGTCGCTGTGTTGGTGGGAGTGGGCGTGTGAGTAGGCGTGGCCTCGGGCGCCTCGATCGCCCCAAGATCACACACCACCACGCCATCGCCGTTCCCGTCCGTGCGCGGATGATCGAGTTGGTCGTTTGTGACGCAACTGCTGTTGCTACCGGCGTCGATGACCGGACTGCCAGCCTGTGGCATGTAGTAGCCATCGCTATAAGGTCCCAGCTTCGGGTCGCCGCTGACCATGGGGCTACAGGTGCCGTCCTGGATCAGATTATGGTCGTTGACGGCGACCGGCCCGGCGCAATCTCCCTTGTAACCCGGATTGGCAAGGATCGTGTTGTAGAGTTTGGCGCTCGCCCGGCTGCCTTCCGTCCACACACCATCTCCAGAGCTAGTCGCACCATTATTTACCAACGTACTGTTGATGATCGTGAGGACGCGCGTGTAATTGTGCACGGCGCCACCGGCAATGGAGGCATAGTTATTGGTGAGGGTGGTGTTCACCAGCGTGGTATAGCCGTTGGTCGAGATGCCGCCACCGTTGTTGGAACTGCCATTCCGGATCGTCAGTCGCTCCAGTCGCACCGTGTTGTCGATCATGATGTGGAATACACGGTATTGCTGTCCGGCGTCGATCACCACCGTGCCATCGCCGACACCGAGAATCGTGACGTCGCCCTTCAGATCGAGATCACCCACCATGGCATTCTCACCGCTCGGATCTTCACCACCCGCTGGAATCGTCAGATTGTAGATGCCAGCAGGGACGTGGATCACCTGCTGACCCGGCGTGCTGTTGGCCAACAGGATCGCCTCTCGCAGTGAACAGTCACCATCGGGTGGCTGCTGGCAGAGGCCGTTCAGATCCGCCGTCGTATTCACCTCGAGCCAGGCTGGCATCGGTGTCGGCGTCGGCGTCACGGTCGGGGTGGGTTGCTCACTCGGACCCTGATTCTCGATCGCCCCGATATCGCAGTCAGCGTTGCCGTCGTTGTCGCCGTCCACCGGTCGATCGAGCTTGCGCTGGTCGATGGTGGGACAGGTGGCATTGTTGGCCGCATCGATGGCCGGGCTGGTGCCTGGGAAGATGGGATAGTACTCGCCGGTGAAGGCACCCAGGCCAGGGTTGCCGCTCAGGTCGCCGGTGGCAGGCGTGTAGGGACAGCGCGCAGGATCGGCGATCAGGTTGTGTCCCAACGACCGCAGCGAGGTGTTGCAGCTGACGTCGGCGATGATGGTGTTCTCCACCGTCGCCGCGCCGTTGAGGTTGTTGCCATTCAGAGTCGAGTTGATCAGCGTCAACAGAGGCAGGCCTTGAGCCGGCGTCTGCCACGAGATACCGCCAAGCGTGTTGAGGGCAATCGTGGAGTTCCGAATGGTGGCAGAAGGGTATTGACCCGAACCGGTGATGCCCCAGTTGAGGTTGCCAACGATGGCGCTCTCTTCGACCAGCAAGGGCGCTGTGTGGTCGAAGGTCTGCATGTGCACGCCCTCGCCGTTGTTATGAGCCACCTTGCTGCCACGCACCGCGCACTCATTGCTGTAACCACCACAAGCGAAGCCGGCGCCGCCGTTGCTGATGATCTGGCTATCGATGATATAGCCATTGTAGTGGGCATCGGCGCCGCCGGTGGCGTTATTCTCAAGGATGCTGTTCTCGATGCGGATGTTGCCGCCATGTACGGCCACGCCGCTGTTATCCCTCACCACGCAGTTCTTCACCAGCAAGGAGCCGTACCAGCTGGTGATGGCGTAGTTGGCGTTACGCACGGTCAGACCGTTGAATTCCGCCTCCCGGCCGTTGCTGAGCACCAGCCCATGACCGGCGCCGTTGCGGTCGATGATGGTGCTGGCCGCCCCGGCGCCCAGCAGTGTGGCGTTATCCGTGATGCTCAACTGGCCCGGATCGGTCAGAAGATAGGTGCCGGCCGGAATGACAATCGTCTGGTGGCCCGGTGTGCTATTTGCCAGCGCGATGGCCTCGCGTAACGAACAGTCGCCGGCTGGCGGCTGCTGGCAGAGGCCGTTGCTGTCGGCAGTCGTGTTGACCTCGATGGTATCGGTCACGGGCGTGGGCGTGGCCGTCGGCGTCCCAGGCGTCGGCGTCGGCGTTCGCGTCCCGCCAACCAGAGCCGCTGCCACGTCGAGCACACCGCCGGTCAGGGTTCTGCCTGCCAGCGCTGGCACGAGACGGGCTGTGTCGAGGATGCGGTCGCGGATTTGGGTGTAGGTTTCGGACGAGTGGTAGCCGTAGAGCAGCGCCGCCGCCCCGGCCACGTGCGGGGACGCCATCGACGTGCCGCTCCCCCAGCCGTAACCGCCAGGGAGTGTGCTGATGATATCCACGCCGGGTGCGCCCAGATCGACGGTCGTGGCGCCATAGTTGGACCACCCGGCCAGGGCGTCGCTGCTATCGATGGCGGCCACGGCGATGATGTTGTCCAGGTTGTAGCTGGCGGGGTAGGAGGGCGTGATGTCGTTGTTGTTGCCGGCGTTCCCCGCCGCGGCGATGAAGAGATGGCCGACGGACTTCGAGGCATTGATGGCGTCGTACAGTGACTGCGAGTAGCCGCCTCCGCCCCAGCTGTTGTTGGAGACCTTGACCCCCATCATGGTGGCATACTGCACGCAACTGACGGCGTCCGAAGTCCAACCCGATCCGCTGCTGTCGAGGAACTTCAGCGCCATCAACTTGACCTGCCAGTTGACGCCGGCCACGCCGATGCCGTTATCCCCCACGGCGCCGATGGTGCCGGCCGTGTGGGTGCCGTGGCTGTGGTCATCCATGGGGTCATTGTCGTTGTTGACGAAGTCCCAGCCGTGGATGTCATCCACATAGCCGTTGGCGTCATCATCGATGTTGTTTCCGGCGATCTCGTTCGGGTTGGTCCAGATGTTGGCTGCCAGATCGGGGTGAGTGTAGTCGATGCCGGTGTCGATACCGGCGACGACGAAATTCGGGTTGCCAGTGGTCGTATTCCAGGCCTCAGGCGCCCGGATGGTTCTCATCCCCCAGAGATACTGCCAGTGTTCATCATTGGGGTCGCGCGCGATGCTGACCTGGTAATCCGGCTCGGCATAGGCGACATAGGGCAGCGCCGAGAGCATCGTCACCGCTTCCATGACGCCGGGGCCATCGCCCGGCAACCGCAACTCGACCAGGCCGGGGACCAGGGTGAAGGTGTGAACCACGACGGCGTTCAGGGCCAAGCGAGCTGCCTCCGTCTGGACGGAGGTGGCGCCGACTTTGTAGCGCACCAGGACGGTGTCGGGGGCGTACACGGCAGGGGTCAGCGCCGACGGGATAGGGCCCAGGCGAACAGCATCATCTGGGATCGGCGGGTCGAGGATGCCTGTTGGCAGCGCCGGGCGCCCGCTCAGGGCCGCTGTTCCCCCTACAACTGCCAGCAGCGCCAGACACAGGATGACGAAAATGGTTGTAGTTTTCATTTGCTTTGCCTCCGACGACCTTGTGTCGTCGTATTCCTGCCTGCGAATGAGCGCAGGCGGCCGCTGCATGATTGTATTGTGGGCGTCCCACCCGCCGGTTAGGGAGGCAGGCGGGTGGGACAGAAGAAAGGAAGAGTTAGCGATTGACCAGCGGCATCCACAAGAGCGGCCACCCGGCCTCCGGCGCACCCTCGTCGGTCAGTGGCTCGTCGGCCGGGGCCGAGGTCGTCACCGCCGGGTGCACCCACTGCACCGTCAGCTTCGGCCGGTTGGCCGCCGTCGCAGCCTCGCTGGAGTCGAAGTCGAAGCCGTCGGTGTTGTTGGGGTCACAAATCCAAAAGCCGTAGTTCGTCGCCGGTTTGTCGATCCAGCCCTGCACCACCGACTTGCCGGTCGTGTTCAGGTTGATCGTGTACAGACCCAGCGCGTTCATCCCCACCGTCCCCAGCACCTTGGTGTCATGGGTTGGCTGGTTGTTCCAGGTCGCCGTCATCTCGTCCCAGTTCTGCGTGACCTTGTACAGTTCGTACACCTGCCCGGTCGAGTGGTTGGTGACGTTGATGACGATGCTGGCCGAGCTGAGGGTGGCGCATGATGGGATCGTCGTCACGTCCCACTTGATCAGCGTGCAGATGTCCTTGCCGCTGCCATTGGGGTCATCGCCGTCGACGTTGAGCGTGGCCACGGCGCCGAAGTTGACCGCCGCGCTGTTCTGCGAGACGTAGGTATCGCGCGTGCCGGCATAGGCGGTTGTGGGCAGAACGCCGTCCTGGAAGGAGGTGGTCTTCAGCGGCGCCAGAGCCAGTTTGGTCACAAAAGCATCCTGGACTCCGTTGAAGCTGTTATCGGCCGCATTCACCCGCGGGAAGTTGTTGGACTGGGTTGCTCCCACCAACAGGATATATCCAGACGCATCCACATGAGTCTCATACGCGGCATCCCAACCGGTTCCGCCCAGGTAAGTGCCGTAGAGCAAGACCCCGCCTCCCGTCGATGCCACTTTGGACAGGAAGGCATCCCGGTTGCCGCTTTTCGCAGCCTGATAGGGATCCTTGGTGGGCAGATTGTTCGAATCGGTATATCCCCCGATGTAGCTGTTGGGCGTGCTATCCAAGGCAACGCCTTCCGCCCCATCGGTGTTTGCACCACCGTAGAAGGTGCTGTAGACCAGCGCGTTGCCGGCCGCGTTCAGAACCGTGAGCACAGCGTCTTGCCCGCCGCCCAGATTGGGCTGCAAGGCGTTGGCGGTCTTGGGATAGTTGGCGCTGGTTGTGTTGCCAACGGCGTGGGCGCGACCGGCGCTATCGACGGCAACATCCGTCAACCAATCATCGCTGGTCGAACCCACAAACGTGCTGTAGCTGAGGCCGCCATTGCCATTCAGCTTTGTGATAAAGCCATCACGGGCGCCATTGTGGGTCTGATCGAAGGCGCCGGCCGTCTTTGGGAAGTTATTGGACTCGGTATCGCCAGCCACATAGACTCCCCCACTGCGTTCGTCAACACCCCCGCCAGTATCGTTGTTCCCTCCGCCCAGATACGTCGCCCACGTGCGAGCGCTGAGAGCGTTGTTCATCTTGGCAACGAAGGCGTCACGCCCACCGCCGAACACCGGTTGCGCCGTGCCCGCCGTGGTCGGGAACCCGCCCTCGGAGTGCCCAACGACATAGACATTGTTGTTGCTGTCGACGTCGATCGCATAGCCGACGTCCTCACCCGCCCCGCCCAGATAGGTGCTGGCTACCAACGCCTTGAGGGTGGTGGCAAGGATGGCTGCGTAGGCATCACCACCACCGTTATAACTTGCGTCGAAGGCGCCAGCAGGCATCGGCAAAGCGCTCGACTCGGTATAGCCGGTGAAGTAGACCTTGCTACCGCTCAGTACCAGACTGTTACAGTTGTCATGGGCAGCGCCGCCAAAGAAAGTGCTTGCCGTCAGCTTACCGGTCAGGTCGTACTTAGAGACAAAGGCATCACGGCTTCCGTTTTGGGTGGTGTCATAGTTGCCGGTCTTCGTGGGGAAGTTCGCTGAGTCAGTACCGCCGCAGACATAGGTGACTTTGGCGCTGTCCGCCACCACGGAGGCGGCATAGTCAGTCTGGTTGCCGCCCAGGTAGGTGCTGAAGATGATCGTCGTCGCCACCGCCGCTGTCCCTTCCTCCGCCAGCGGCCCCACCTCATCCGCCAGCACAACCTCCGGCGCCGCAAACGGCGCCGCCAGCTCAAACGCACCGTCAGCAGCCGCTACCTCCGGCAGCGCAGCCGCCGTCACCCCCTCCACCGCCAACAGCGGCAAGGCCACCTGGCCCAGGGCCGTCTCCACCACCATCTGCCCGCCCATCGCGCTCACCGCAGCGCCCCCCTCCACCCGCATCCGCACCTGCCCCAACGCCGCCTCATCGCGCACCACCAAGCGCGGCGCCAACTGCCCGCCCACCCCGCTCAACTCCAGGTCGATGCCGGGGTACAGGTCCACATAGCGCACCCCCGCCCACACCGGCGCCCCCGGCACCCACTTCGCCGGGTCGTCCCCCAGGAAGTACGACATCTCCGTCTCCAACAACTCGAACGGCTCCACCCTCTGCGGCGTCGCCCCCGCAAAGCTCAACTTCAATGCCACACCCCCTCCCTGCGTCCCTGCGTCTCCCACTCCCTGCGTCCCCCCCTCTCCCCCTCCCTGCGTCTCCACCATTGTCACCCACAAGCCATCGTCCGTCACCCAGAGTGCATTGCCGCTGCCCTGGGCCTGGAAACGAACCTGCGGGTCGAACTGGCCGACGTTCTCGACGAACATCAGCCCGCCATCCTGCGGCTCACTGATGGTCTGGCTGGACGCCGCTCTCACGCCGCCCGCCATCGCCAGCAATGCCAGCAGGGTCAATGCCACAAGCAAGTATCTGGTTTTCATTTTTTGCCTCGGTTTTGCGATTGAAAAGGCTCCGGCAGCACAGGCGCCGCCGGCTGATGCCAAAACCCGTCCCGCACATCTTTCGCGCGCAGGATAGAGCCAGTGGCCGCACCCAGTATTGGCAGAGCCTGCACACCCCACAGGTGCACAAGGCCGCCCCGAGCGCGACGACCGGCCTGGACTCTGTGACCCGAACCAACGAAGGAAGATGCCGACCGCTGGGGAGCAGATGAAACGCTCAGGTCAAACGACATCCAGACCGGCGAGAAGTTCGGCGCCGCCCCTCGGATTCATCGATGCCCCCATCGCCCCGCATCCCCTCCGGGTCACAGCCCGCTACCGTATCGTCGATGAAAGTGCGGCGTCGAGGCTTGGCAAAGAACTATGATTTCAGTAAGTATTCTACCACTTTTCGGGGTTGGCGTCAATGGGTTTGCGCAGAGTTTCACAGAACTGTAAGGTTCGTAAGCATCCGCCGCCAGCCGGGAGACAACGAAAGGCCCGCCGGTGTTCAACCGGCGGGCCACGAAACCACCTCTGCGCCCCCTACACCTCACGTTTCACGCTTCACGCTTCACGCCTCACGCTTCACGTTTCACGGAACACGCAACACGCAACGCGCCTCACGGCAAATACCTGATCCTCCCCTCCCCGCCTTCGGGATACTTGGCGGCGGTGATCTGGCCACTCAGCCCGATCTTGATGTAGTCGCGCAAGGCCTGTTGGTAGGTGGCGCCCAGGCGATGCCAGGTGGCGGGCCAGAAGATGTACTGATCACCCTTCTGCGCCACCAGGAAGTCGATGGTGGCCAGGTTGACATTGCGTGCGGTGGCGGCGATCTGGCCGTCTTCGATGATCACGGTGCCGTCGTCCAGCGTGATCTTGCGCACGCGTTCGCCCGGCATGGTCACGTTGCCGTTGACATCGATCACCAGCCCCTGTCGGGTGAGATCGACCTCGACCTTCATGCCGGCGATGTGGGCGAAGCGGCCATCGGCGATCTCGACGCGGGCATAGCCATTCTCCAGGGTGTCCTTCAGCTGCTGCGGCGTCATCGCCTCGACGATGGAGACGAAATTGAGGAAGGCGGCGATCTGGAAGGTGGTCAGCTCAGTGATATCGCCGGCCGCGATCAGGCTGTTGTTGCGGATGCCGCCGCCGTTCTGCAAGGCCACCTCCGGCATCGGCGCGCCGAACTGGGCCGCCTGCGCCCGCGCCTGCCAGAGGATGGCGTCGGCGAAGAGGTTGCCTTCGTTGGTCTCCTGGTTGCGGATCTGCGGTCGCCGGCCCTCCAGCGCCACCTCGCTGTGCCCGATCACCGTCTGCGCCAGGCTGGATGTGTAGGCCGTCACCGGGTCGGTCACGTTCGCCTGCACGAATGGGTCAGGCTGCACCGCATCGGGCAAAGCGCCGCCCGCCACCCGCACCATCTTCGAGGCAGCGTCGTCCACCATCACCACCCGGCCATTGGCGTCGAAGTCCGCCACCAACTGGCCCACGTAGCGATAGTCGCCGGTCGTGCTCACGATCGGCACCAGCGAGCCGTCCTTCTGCGGCGCCCACCACGGATACGGCCCGTGGATGTTCGTCTCGTCGCCCGGCACATAGAGGTCGCCGGGACTGCCCAACGTGTCATCGCCCCCACCCGACACGATCACATCCAGCCCGTGCACCTGCTTCGCCAGGGCAATGTCATTGAGGATCGTCTGCAACTGCGTCGACAGCACGATGATCTTCGCCCCCGCCACGGTCAGCTTGTCGATCTCCATCTGCACCACGTCGGCGGTGTCGGGGAGGATGGTGACATCGCGCAGGCTGGTGATGAAGGCCGACTCCGGCGGCATCAGCCCGATGACGCCGATCTTGCGCCCGGCCTTCTCGATGATGACGCTCTTCGCCAGCCGGCCATCGTCCACGAAGGCCTGCATGACCGCCTCCTGGCTGAAGTCGGCGTTGGCAGCCAAGAAGACCTCGCCGCCAGGCTGGAAGCTGTTGATGAAGTTGGCGGTGATGTCGGGGCCAAAGTCGAAATCGTGATTGCCCAGGCTGATGACATCGTAGCCGATGGCGTCCTGGCCGATGGCGTCGTAGTAGGGCGCGCCCTTATCCAGGCTGGCGTTCCACTCCGCCCCGGCCAGGAAGTTGTCGCCTGCCTCCACCTTCAGCACCGTGGTGGATATGATAGCCGATGGCGCCAGCGCCGCCTGTTCCAGGTTCTTCATCAGGGCGGTGAAACGGGCGATGCCGCCATAGTCGACCAACGGCCCCGCGCCCGCGTTCAACAACTTCGATTCGGCGTCGTTGTTGTGGAGCACGGTCAATTGCAGGTTGGCGGTGGGGTTGATGATGATCCGTCCCGCCCCACCTTCCGGGTACTGCGCCGCCGTGATCGCCCCGCCCAGCCCGCTGACAATGTAGTTCCGCAACGCCTGCTGGTACGTCGCCCCCAGCCGAATGTAGTTGTACGGCTTCGAGAACGGGTACTGATCCCCCCCACGGGCCAGAAAGTCGATCGTGGCTACGTTCACATTCTTCGCCGTCGGCGCTATCTGCCCATCCGCCACCATCACCGTCCCATCGGCCAGGATCACCGACCGCACCCGCTCGCCCGGCGCCGTGATGTTCCCATTCACGTCGATCACCATCCCAGGCTTGCTTGTGTCCACCACCACCCGCAGCCCTGCCACATGCGCAAAGCGACCGTCCGCAGCCTCGACGCGCGAATAGCCGTTTTCCAATAGATTCTTCAGGTCTTGCGGCGTCACGTTGGGCACAATGGCGGTGAAGTTCAAGAACGGCGCCACATCGAAGGTCGTCAACTCGGTCACGTCGCCAGCCGCGATCAAGGTGTTGTTGCGGATGCCGCCGCCGTTCTGGAGGGCGATGTCGGGCATCGGCGCACCAAAGCTGGCCGCCTGCTGTTTGGCCGACCACAGCAACGAATCGACCATCAGGTTGCCTTCGTTGGTCTCCTGGTTGCGGATCTGCGGTCGCCGGCCCTCCAGCGCCACCTCGCTGTGCCCGATCACCGTCTGCGCCAGGCTGGATGTGTAGGCCGTCACCGGGTCGGTCACGTTCGCCTGCACGAATGGGTCAGGCTGCACCGCATCGGGCAAAGCGCCGCCCGCCACCCGCACCATCTTCGAAGCGGCGTCGTCGATCCTGGTCAAACGGCCCTGAGCATCGAAACCAGCCTGCAAACGCCCGACGTAGCGGTAGTCGCCAGAGGTGGTGATGATGGGCACCAAAACACCATCGCTGGCCTGCGCCCACATGGGGTACGGGCCGACGATGTTCTTCTCGTCGCCAGGGACGTAGAGATCGCCGGGGTCGCCCAAGACATCATCACCGCCGCCAGAGACGACGATGTCCAGGCCGTGCAGCTTGGGCACCAGGGCAAGATCGTTCTTGATAGTTTGGAGTTGCGTCGACAGGACGATGATGTTCACGCTCTGGGCCGTCAGCCGGTCGATCTCGGCCTGGGTCACGCCCACGGTGTCAGGGTCGACGGTGACATCCCGCAGGCTGGTGATGAAGGCCGATTCGGGCGGGGCCAGGCCGATGACGCCGATCTTGTAGCCTCCCTTCTCGATGACAGCGCTGGCGGCCAGTCTCCCGGCATCTACCAGCGCCTGCAGGCGCGGTTCAGCGCCAAAGTTGAGGTTGGCGGCGGTGAAGGTCTCGCCGCCAGGCTGGAAGCTCTCGATGAAGTTGGCGGTGATGTCGGGGCCAAAGTCGAAATCGTGATTGCCCAGGCTGATGACATCGTAGCCGATGGCGTCCTGGCCGATGGCGTCGTAGTAGGGCGTGCCCTTGCTCAGGCTGGCGTTCCATTCCGGCCCGGCCAGGAAGTTGTCACCTGCCTCCACCTTCAGCACAGGGCCGGGTGCGGACTGCTCCAGATTCTTCATCAAAGCGGCGAAACGTGCGATGCCGCCGTAATCCTCCAACCCACGACCAGCATTCACCAGTTGCGACTCGGCGTCGTTGTTGTGGAGGATGGTCAGTTCCAGGACGGTGTCATCCGTCAGCTGCGCCCCTTGTAGGATGATCGGCATATAGACGCGATAGACGATGGGCGTGGCCGTCGGTGTCGGCGTCCAGGTGGGGGTGTCGGTGGGCGTCGGCGTGTCGGTGGAGGTAGGCGTATCGGTCGGTGTCCAGGTGGGGGTGGGAGTGTCGGTCGGCGTGGCCGTGGGCGTCTCTGTCGGCGTGGCCGTGGGGGTGGCAGTCGGGGTAGGGGTGGGGGTGTCGGTGGGCGTCGGCGTCAAGGTGGGGGTGTCCGTCGGCGTCGGCGTGGGTGTGGGGGCGTTGAAGTAGAAGGCGTTGAGGTGCACCTCCGGCTTGGGCTGGAACCACTCGATGGTGGTGTCGTTGAGGATGACGCCATCCTCCGATTCCACGCCCGTCACCACCTGCCCAGCCGGGACTTCGACCACCAGGCGAAAGTAGTCGTCGATGCGGTCGGGCGTGACATAGAAATTGAAGAAACCGGCGGCGTCGCTGACCACAGTTTGTAGCAAACGGCCCGGTGCGGTCTCGTTGACGTCGCGCACATATAGCCTTAGCACCACATCGGGGAAGCCGACTCTACTGCCCGAAGGGCTGCCACGATAGGTGGTGCCACGAAAGCGCCAAATGTCGGTGGCGAGCGAAAGGTCCGATGCCGTCGAATAGTTGGCCGCCAAATAGTTGGCCGCCAGAGCATCGCTGGCGCCCGAATGAGCCAGGTCATGTCTGGCGACCGGAGCAGCGGCGTGCGCCAAGGCTGCGCCGGCCACGCTCAGAACCAGGACGACGACAAGAACGATAACAAACAAGAATCGCCGTTGGGGGGACTGCTTCCTCATTTGTACATTCCTCCATGGAATCAAAGAGCCGTATGTAACCCATGTTTCCCGCCCGGCGGCCCGGCTCGAGTGGCCGCAAGGCTTTGTTTGCAGTAGAGCGAGAAGGATACTCGCGACCGCCCCCGCGCGCAAACTGAGGCCCGGCCACCGTTTCGCCCGCTGTCAGCGCCCCACCGCAGATGCTGGCGCTTGCGCCGCCAACCACAGCGGCAAATAGAGGCTGCGGGCCGGGGTGGGGGTGACGGTCGGCGTCTCGGTGGTGGTGGCGGTGGGGGTGACGGTCGGCGTCTCGGTGGCGGTGGTGGTGGGGGTGACGGTCGGCGTCTCGGTGGGCGTCGACGTGGGCGTGGCTGTGGCAGCCGCCGCCGAGAGGGCGGCCAGGGCGTCGGCGATCTGCACCAGGCCATAGCCGGTGTCGTTGTCTTTGCCGGGCGCGCCCAGATCGAGGGCTGTGTCTTGCAGGGCCTGGCGGATTTGCTGGCGGTCGGCCTGCGGGACGTATGACCACAGCAGCGCTACTATGCCCGAAACCTGTGCCGCTGCCATCGAAGTGCCGTGTTTGTACTTGTACTCCCAAACGCCGCGTTCGTAGGTCTGCTGGAGAATGCCGTCGGGGAAACCGTCAGCGTTCAGATCGGCGTTGATGTTGCCGCCCGGCGCGCTGAGGCTGAGCGCTGCGCCCCGGTTGGAGTACGGCGCCCGGTTGAGGGCGTAATCCACCCCGGCCACGGCGATGACCTCCGGGTGATTGGCGGGGAACATGACCGTCTGCTGGTTGCTGTTGCCGCCGGCCGCCACGATGACGATGCCCGACGCCGCCGTCTGGCTGATGGCCTCGTTGAGGATGCTGTTCGAGCAGGCCGGCCAGGTCAGCGAGCCGCAAGGCCCGCCCAGTGAGAGATTGACGATGTCGGCGCCGTGCTGGCGCGCCCAGTCCACCCCCTTGGCCACATTGCCGAAGCTGCCGTTCCCTGAGGCATCGAGGACTTTGACCGGCATGATCTCGGCCTCGAAGGCGACGCCGGCCACGCCCATGTCATTATCGGTGCACTGGGCGATGCTGCCGGCCACATGGGTGCCGTGGCCGAAGTTGTCGGCAGCCGTACCGGGGCCGCTCTGGTCGGTGAGGACATTGTACTCGTCCACGAAGGTGCGGCAGGCCAGGTCGCTGCCCTGGCTGACGCCCGAATCCACCACTGCCACCACCACGCCCGACCCTCTGGACGTCTCCCAGGCCGCCGGCGCCTGGATGGGGGCGAAGTTCCACTGGCGGGGGTAGAGGGGGTCGTTGGGGGTGAAGGAGGGGCGGAGGGGGGTGAGTGCAGACTGGGGAGTGGTGATTGGGGATTGGAAATTGGAGGTTGGAGATGGGAGATCGGAGATGGGGTCGGCTGCGAACAGGTAGTCCAGTTCGGCCAGGAGGACGCCGGGGGTGGCGGCCCAGCGGTGGACGGCGGCGATGGCCGTCTCTCCCGCCCCCACCGGCGCCCTGTACCAGGCCCCGAACACACTCTGGCCGAGCCCCGCCGGCCTGGCGGCGCCAGCTGCCAGCCTGACCAGTACATAGCCGGTCGCATGGGGACGGGTGGGATCGACGGCATAGCCCAGACGGCCGGGCGCGGGCGGCAGGGCCAGGGCAAAGGCATGGAAGTGCGAGGCCAGGAGGAGGCAGAGACTGCCGATCAGGATGAACAAAACGCTGGTGGCAAAGCGACGCATGGGCGAAGTGGCTCCCGTGCAAGAGGATGGTCTAGCCTACACCGAAAGTTGACAAGGCTCCAACTCTGGTCGTATACTCCCGCCCATCCTCAGACAAGTCATCGTCTTGGCGCCGAAATGCCTTCTGCCACTGCCTCCACCCTGATCCTCGTTAGCGTTAAGCTCCTCGTCCTTATTAGCGGCCAGGAGCCGTCACCGGTTGGAAGGCAAGCGCCAGGCAACTAGACCACAGCGCACACCCAGGCGAAATCAGCCCCCTTCCAACCGGAAGGGGGTTTTTTGTTCCTTCCCACAACCCAAAACCCAGGCAATGTCGCCCTCATTTCTCGTTCGTAGACGTGGTTTGAGGGCGTTTTTGTTTGTTATTGGTTATTTGTTATTGGATACTATCGGTCAACAACCAATAACCAATAACCAATAACCAATCGCCAATAACCAATCTCCACTCACAGGAGTCACACGTATGAAGTTGACAGGTTCGAAGATCATTTGGGAAGCACTGATCAAGGAAGGCGTCACCACCGTCTTCGGTTATCCGGGCGGGGCCATCCTCCCTGCTTACGATGCCCTCGTCGATTATCCGCAGATCCATCATGTCCTGACCCGACACGAGCAAGGCGCCGCCCACATGGCCGAAGGCTATGCCCGCGTCGGCGGTGATGTGGGGGTGTGCGCGGCCACCTCGGGGCCGGGCGCCACCAACCTGGTCACGGGCCTGGCCGATGCCATGATGGACTCGATCCCCATCATCGCCATCACCGGCCAGGTGCCGACGAATCTGCTGGGCAACGACGCCTTCCAAGAAACCGACGTGACCGGGATCACGCAGCCGATCACCAAGCACAACTACCTGGTGACCGATGTGCACGAGCTGCCACATGTGATGAAAGAGGCGTTCTACGTCGCCCGCACCGGCAGGCCGGGGCCGGTGCTGATCGACATCTGCAAGGATGTGCAGAACGCCAGCACCGAATTCGATTACGAGGCCATCGAGGTGAAGCTGCCGGGGTTCAATCCTTTCTTCGGCATCGACGAGGACAAGGTGCGGAAGGCGGCAGAACTGATCAACAACAGCCGCAAACCGTTGATCATCGCTGGGCATGGGGTGCAGATGGGGAACGCGACCCAGGAGTTGCGGGCGCTGGCCGAGAAAGCCGAGATACCGATCACGACCACGCTTCTGGGGCTGGGGGACATCCCCGAAGGCCACCCCCTGGCTCTGGGGATGTGCGGGATGCATGGCGAGGCCCACACCAATATGGCTGTGCAAGCCTGCGATCTGCTGATCGGCATCGGCATGCGCTTCGACGACCGCGTGACCGGCCGACTCGATTCCTTCGCCCGCCACGCCAAGATCATCCACATGGAACTGGACCCCGCCGAAGTGAGCAAGAATGTGCGCCCCGACGTGGCCCTGGTCGGCGACTGCAAAGAGGGATTGCAGGCGCTGCTGCCCCTGGTCCATCCGGCCCGGCATCAGGGGTGGCTGAACGAGATCCGCGGCTGGCAGGCGGATGGACAGGAGCGCGACATCCTGGGGGCGGAGGTCGATGAACTGATCCCGCCCTATGTCATGCGCCAACTTTGGCACGCCACGCAGGGCCGGTGCATTATGGCGACGGATGTGGGCCAACACCAGATGTGGGAGGCGCAGTATTTTCTGCACGACCGCCCGCGTCAGTTGATCACCTCCGGCGGGCTGGGGACGATGGGCTTTGCCCTGCCGGCGGCCATCGGCGCCCAGATGGCTGCTCCCGAAGCGTTGGTGTGGGCCGTAGCCGGGGATGGCGGTTTCCAGATGACGATGCAGGAATTGGCCGTCATCGTCCAGGAGAAGCTGCCGCTGAAGATCGCTATCATCAATAATGGCTTCCTGGGCATGGTGCGGCAGTGGCAACAGCTGTTTTATGACAAGCGCTACAGCGGCACCCCCATGCTCAGCCCCGATTTCGTCAAGATCGCCGACGCCTACGACATCCCCGGTTGCCGCGTGAACCGGCGCGAGGATGTCGCCGCGGCTTTCGAACAGGCCCACAACACCGACGGCCCCTTCTTGATCGAATTCCGGGTCAAGGAAGAGGTGAATGTCTACCCGATGGTGGCGCCAGGCGCAGGCGTGAGCGATCTGATCCGTCGCCCGAAGGTCGTGCAAGGCCCCAGCGGCGTGGCTCCGGCCTGGTGATGGAGACGCAGAGATGCGGAGACGCAGAGACATTGAGACGCAGAGATGGGGCGACGCAGAGACGCAGAGATTGAAGCGACGCCTGCTCATCAGACGAGGAAACGATGAACGGAACTGATTCAAGCAGCAAAGGTTATTCCAAGCATACCGTCGTGGCCTGGCTGGAGGACAAGCCGGGCGTGCTGAACCGGGTGGTGGGGCTGTTTCGCCGCCGCGGGTTCAATATCGAGAGTCTGTCGGTCGGGCATAGCGAGACGCCCGGCATCAGCCGCCTGACTTTTGTCGTCAACGGCGATGATCGCATGGTCGATCAGGCGGTCAAGCAGCTGTATAAGCTGGTGAATGTCACCCGCGTCGAAGATCTGACCGACCACCCGGCCGTGATCCGCGAGATGGCGTTGATCCGGGTCAAGGTGGATGGGCAGACGCGGTCGGAGGTGATGCAGATCGTGGACATCTACCGCCAGCAGATCGTGGACGTGAGCATGGATGCGCTGGTGATCCAGGCGGTGGGGGCCGAAGACAGGGTGAACAGCCTGATCGAGTTGCTGAGCAACTATCCCATCCTGGAGATGGTGCGCACCGGCTCGGTGGCAATGACGCGCGGCCATGCCGGACGCAATGGCAGTTCGGCGCCGTTGCGACGAGCAGCGCTGTAATCACCTGGTTATTGGTTATTGGTTATTAGGAGCAGTAATCTCCAATAACCAATCTCCAACAACCAATCTCCAACAACCAATCTCCCCTTCATTCCAAAGGACTACTTTTCATGGCAACTATCTACTACGACAAGGATGCCGATCTTTCTCGGCTGGCAGGACGCAAGATCGCCGTACTGGGCTACGGCAGCCAGGGCCATGCCCATAGCCTCAATCTGCGCGACAGCGGCATGGACGTGCGCGTGGGTCTGTACAAAGGCTCGGGTTCGTGGGCGAAGGCCGAGGCCGAGGGTCTGCGCGTGGTCTCGACCGATCAGGCCTGCGCCGAAGCTGACGTGATCATGATCCTGGCGCCCGACACCTCGCAAGCGAAGATCTATAAGGAGAGTATCGAACCGCACCTGAAGCCCGGCAAGACGCTGATGTTCGGGCACGGCTTCAACATCCGTTTCGGCCAGATCGTGCCGCCGGGCTTCGTGGATGTGAGTATGGTGGCGCCGAAAGCGCCGGGGCACCGTGTGCGCGAGGTGTTCAGCGAGGGGGTCGGCACGCCGGGGCTGGTGGCGGTCTATCAGGATGCCAGCGGCAATGCCTGGGCCGACGCACTGGCCTACGCCAAGGGCATCGGCTGCACCCGGGCTGGAGCCATCGTCACCACCTTCAAGGAAGAAACCGAGACCGATCTCTTTGGTGAACAGGCGGTGTTGTGCGGCGGCGTCAGCGCCCTGGTCAAGGCCGGGTTCGAGACGCTGGTCAAGGCCGGGTATCAGCCGGAAGTGGCCTATTTCGAGTGTATGCACGAGCTGAAACTGATCGTCGATCTGTTCTACCAGGGGGGGCTGAATTATATGCGCTATTCAGTTAGCGATACGGCCGAGCATGGCGATTATCATGCCGGCGACATGCTCATCACCGACGAAACCAAAGCCACCATGGGTAAGATCCTCGATGACATCCAGTCCGGCGCCTATGCCGAGGAGTGGATCGAGGAGAACGCCAACGGCCGCCCCAACTTCAACGCCCGCCGCGCTGCCGAGCGGGAGCATCAGATCGAGCAGGTCGGGCGCGACTTGCGGCGGATGATGCCGTGGTTGAAGGCGAAGGAGGTGTAGGTGGCAGGTCGCAGGTGGCAGGTCGCAGGTGGCAGGTCGCAGGTGGCAGGTGGCAGGTGGCAGGTCGCAGGCGGCAGGCGGCAGGCGGCAGGCGGCAGGCGGCAGGTCGCAGGTGGCAGGTCGCAGGTCGCAGAGCTTGTCCTGAGTGGAACGAAGGATCGCAGGTCGCAGGTCGCAGAGCTTGTCCTGAGTGAAACGAAGGATCGCAGGTGCTGCGAGTAGGAGGCAAGGATGGCAGCAACTTTCAAGAATTATGATGAATGGCAGCAGCAGGTTCCTGAGAGTCTGAAGCGCGATCAGTTGTGGCAATTCGAGACCTACCGCAAGGCGTTGTTCCTGTCGGACCTGGCCTGGTTCGATGCTGAGAAGTTGCTTGCCGACCCGCGTGGCCGGGCAACTGCCTGGCAACTGGTGGATGCCGCCGGTTCGGTTTCTGCCAACATCGAGGAAGGTTACGGCCGCGGGTTTGGCAAGGATTATGCCCGCTTTCTGCGGATTGCCGCCGGTTCTGCGAAAGAAACTCGAGGCTGGTACTTTCGTGGCCGCCATGTGTTCGACGCTGCCCTGGTGAGCCACCGCCTGGCCTTGGCTGACGAAATCATTGGCGGCCTTGTCACCACCTCCAACCAACAAAGAGGGCGCGACTGACCTCATTCCCATTTCTCTGGCTTGGTCCAACTGTCTGCAGAAGACACTTGCCACCTGCCACTTGCGACTTGCGACCCCCCAAAGGAGACCCCCCATGTCTAGTTCACTGATTTCCGGCCCCGACAAAGTCCTGATCTTCGATACCACGCTGCGCGATGGCGAGCAGTCGCCGGGGGCGACGCTGAATGCGCAAGAGAAGCTGGAGATCGCCCGGCAGCTGGCCCGGCTGGGCGTGGATATCATCGAAGCTGGCTTCCCGGCCGCCTCGCCCGGCGACCTGGAGGCGGTCAAACGCATCGCCGAGACGGTGGGACGAGAGCCGCGCCTGGATAAGCACGGCCGGCCGGCCGAGCCGCCGGTCATCGCCGGGCTGGCGCGGGCGAACAAGAATGATATCGACGCCGCCTGGGAGGCGGTGCGCCCGGCCAGTCACCCGCGCATCCACACCTTTCTGGCCACCTCACCGGTGCACATGGAGCACAAGCTTAAGATGACGCCGGACGAGGTGGTGGCGCGGGTGGCCGAGCAGGTGGCCTACGCCCGATCGTTGTGCGAGGATGTGGAGTTCAGCCCCGAAGACGCCGGGCGCAGCGACCCGCGCTTCCTCTACCGGGTGCTGGGGACAGCCATCCAGGCCGGGGCCACCACCCTCAACATCCCCGACACCGTGGGTTACATCACGCCCGATGAGTTTGGCCGCCTGATCCGCGACATCCGTGAGCACACCCCCGGCGCCAAAGACGTGGTCATCTCGGTGCACTGCCACAACGACCTGGGCCTGGCCACGGCCAACACCCTGGCCGGGGTGCAGAACGGCGCCCGGCAGATGGAAGTGACCATCAACGGCATCGGCGAGCGGGCCGGCAACACCAGCCTGGAAGAGGTGGTGATGGCGCTGTATGTGCGCGGGCAGGTGTTCGAGACCGAGACGAACATCGTCACCCAAGAAATCCACCGCACCTCGGACATGGTCAGCCGCTACACCGGCATGGTCATCCAGCCGAACAAGGCCATTGTCGGCGCCAACGCCTTTGCGCACGAGGCCGGCATCCATCAGGACGGGATGCTGAAGCACAAGCGCACCTACGAGATCATGGACGCCGAGACCATCGGCCTCAGCCACAGCCAGTTGGTGCTGGGCAAGCATTCGGGCCGGCACGCCTTCCGGGTGCATCTAGAAAAGATGGGCTATCATCTGGACGACGAGGCCCTGACCAAGGCGTTCAAGCGCTTCAAAGAAGTGGCGGACAAAAAGAAGGTCGTGACCGACGCCGACATCGAGGCGCTGGTGGGCGATGAGGTCTACCAGCCCAAGGAGACGTGGGAATTGGTGCGGCTACAGGTGCAGTGTGGCAATAACGTCATCCCCACCGCTGTCGTCACCCTGCGCAATAGCGAGACGGGTGAGTCGAAAACCGCGGCGGGGTTTGGCACCGGGCCGGTGGATGCCGTGTGCAAGGGGATCGATAGCATTGTTCAGGCCCCGAACGAACTGACCGAGTTCCTGGTGCAGGCCGTGACCGAGGGCATCGACGCCAACGGCGATGTGACCATTCGCGTGGCTGTGCCCCAAAGCCGGGGTTACAGCCACACCGCCCAGGGCCGCGCCCGCCGGCGGTTGTTCTCGGGCCGGGGCATCGACACCGACATCATCGTCGCCAGTGCCAAAGCCTATCTGCAGGCGCTGAACAAGCTGATCGATGCCGGCAGCGAGGACAGCGCCACGGTGAGGATGGGGAATGGGGGAAAAGTGTGAGGTATTGACATGCTGGCCCTGACCATCACCACCCTGCGCGAAGAAGCCGCTCGCTTTTCCGCCGCCGAATCTGGCTATGCCGAGCAATCGCTTTTCGGCATTACTGACGGCAAGGCCATCGGCACCTACCTTGAGCACAAATTCCGGGCCTTTCTGCGGGCGCGCTTTGAATTCGAGGAAGGCAGTTCGGCCAGTGGCATTGATTTTCCCGGTCTCGCTGTGGATTTGAAAGTCACGAGCATTCAGGAACCACAATCCTATTGCACTTTCAAATCTGCTTGGCAGAAGGTCTACGGTCTGGGTTACGCCCTACTGGTCTTCATCTATGAAAAATGCGATGATGAAACTAATCATACGAGCAAACTGAATATCGTGCACACGCTTTTCATCGAAGCTGAGCGTACGGCTGATTACTTGACGACGCGTGGCGTTCGCAATATCTTGGCCAGCAGCGGGAGCCGTGACGATCTCATCGATTTCATGTTCGAACGCAATCTTCCTATCGATGACATCCAGGCGAGCGACCTGGCGGATGAGATTCTGCTGAATATACCCAAACAGGGCTTTCTCACCCTCTCGACTGTACTGCAATGGCGATTGCACTACAGCCGAGCGATCGAGCGTGCAGGAATGGAAGAAGGCGTCACTAATTTGTATACTGCACGTGACTGTTAAACAGCCGTCCGCTGACAGGAATGAACAATCTCTTGGATCCAAACTACAAAACCGTCGCCGAACAACGTAAATACAGCGTCCTCGATGTCAAGGCAGCCAAACAGGTGAGTTTGGTCTGGCTGGAACGCGCACAGTTGGATCAGGCGATCGATTTTGGCTTGCCGGAGATCGATGATCGCTATCACATCTGGCGCGTGCCTTTGCTCGGCCGGGCGAGCCAACAACCAGTCGGCGAGGTGGTCATCGATGCCAGAACTTCGCTCATCCTCGAAAACAAATCGACCGATCCGGCGGTTCTGGAATCGCGATTGTTGGGCAGGAGCGAACGCCAGGCGAAGACAGGGACAAACTCACGGAATGGGGTATACCAGCTTTCCACCCTGCGCAACACAATAGCGCAGGGCGATTCCGAAGAGATTTTGCAGGACTTGCCGGCAGGAAGCGTGGATCTTATCTTCACCTCGCCGCCTTACTACAATGCCCGACCAGAATACCAGGACTACATCACTTACGAAGAATATCTGCTCAAAGTTCGCAAGATCAGTCAGAACGTGCATCGTGTGCTGGCCGAAGGGCGCTTCTTTGTGATGAATGTGTCGCCGGTGTTGATCCGGCGATCGAATCGCACCGAGGCGTCGAAACGCATCGCTGTACCCTTTGATATGCACCGGCT
The DNA here is from genome assembly GCA_019695115.1 of Caldilineales bacterium. Lineage (GTDB taxonomy): Bacteria > Chloroflexota > Anaerolineae > J102 > J102 > SSF26. The sequence goes on from JAIBAP010000018.1 coordinate 34,396, forward strand.
GTTCGTCGAAGAAGGCTATGATTTCATCGATGACATCATCTGGGTGAAGCCAGAGGGCGCGGGCTGGGCGACGGGGCGGGGCCGTCGCTTTGCCGCTGACCGCAATCCGCTGCAATACAAGCCGGTTCCCGTGACCGAGTATGTGCTCGTCTATCGCAAGCAGACCGAGAAGCTGATCGATTGGAACATTCGCGCCCATCCGCAGCCGCAGAAGGTAGAAGCATCTCGCATCGACGACGACTACGAACGGACAAATGTTTGGCGCCTCACACCTACGTACGACAGGCGTCACCCGGCCATCTTCCCGCTCGAACTGGCCAAGAAGGTCATCCAATACTATTCTTTTCAGGATGATGTCGTCCTCGACCCCTTTGCCGGGATCGGCACCACGGGCAAAGCTGCCGCTATTCTCGGACGACGCTTTGTTTTGATCGAACAGAACCCCGAATATGTTCAGATCATACGTGAAGAAGCAATGGGTTGGCTGGGCGAAGAAGCGAAGCAGATACTCACGATCAATTGCCAGCCAATTGAGGAGACAGGCCGATTGAACCGCGCACTTGGCTTCCAGCACGAATTGGTCAGCATGGACCGAAGCCAGATCGACGCCTTTCTGAGGCAAAAACTGAACGAAGTCCCGCTCGAACAATTCATCGGCGCCCACGCCGTCTGAGAACCTCAACCATCCGCAGCAAACCCAATCCCCAATCTCCAATCCCCAATCTCCCAATCTCCATGCCCCCACAAACCCTCTTCGCCAAAGTCTGGGACCGCCACGTGGTCAAACAAGACCCCGGCGCGCCCGCCGTGCTGTACATCGACGCCCACCTGGTGCACGAAGTCACCTCGCCGCAAGCCTTCGCCACCCTGCGCGAGCGCGGACTGAAGGTGCGCAGGCCAGACAAGACCTTCGCCACCATGGACCACGCCATCCCCACACGGCCGGTCGGGATCGAACTCTGGCCGAGCGACGCCGCCAACCAGGTGCGCACCCTGCGCCAGAACGCCCACGACTTCGGCATCACCCTGTGGGATATCGAGGGCGAGGTGCAGGGCATCGTCCATGTCGTCGGCCCGGAGATGGGCGTGACCCAACCGGGCATGACCATCGTCTGCGGCGACAGCCACACCAGCACGCATGGCGCCTTTGGCGCCCTGGCCTTCGGCATCGGCACCAGCGAGGTCGGGCATGTGCTGGCCACGCAATGCCTGCTGCAATCGCGGCCCAGGACCTTCGCCATCGATGTCGAAGGTGAACTGGGCTTCGGCGTTACGGCCAAAGACATCATCCTGGCCATCATCGCCAAGAACGGCGCCGGCGGCGGCGCGGGCTACGTGTTCGAGTACCGCGGCAGCGCCATCCGCAAGCTGAGCATGGCCAACCGCATGACGATCTGCAACATGAGCATCGAGGGCGGCGCTCGCGCCGGCATGATTGCCCCGGATGAGACCACCTTCGCCTACATCAAGGGCCGGCCGTTCGCGCCGCAGGGGGCGGAGTGGGACGAGGCCGTGGCCTCCTGGCGCACACTGCCCAGCGATGAAGGCGCCACCTTCGACCGCGAACTATTCCTCGATGCCAACGCCCTGCAACCGATGGTCACGTACGGCACCAATCCCGGCCAGGGCGTAGCCGTGACCAGCCGCATCCCCACCCCTGACGAACTCGCTGACCCCGCCGAGCGCCGCAGCCTGCTCAGCGCCATGGACTACATGGGCCTGAAACCCGGCCAGCCCATCGCCGGCCAGCCGATCGACATCGTCTTCATCGGCTCGTGCACCAACAGCCGCATCGAGGACCTGCGCGAGGCCGCCGCCATCGTCCGGGGCAGAAAAGTGGCCGGGGATGTGTGGGCCATCGTCGTGCCCGGCTCGAAGGCGGTGAAAGCGCAGGCCGAAGCCGAAGGGCTGGACCGCGTGTTCAGCGAAGCCGGTTTCGAGTGGCGCGGGGCCGGGTGCAGCATGTGCCTGGCCATGAACGACGACAAGGCCGGCGCCGGCAAGTATGTGGCCAGCACCAGCAACCGCAACTTCCAGGGCCGGCAAGGCCCCGGCGCCCGCACGCTGCTGATGAGCCCGATCATGGCGGCGGCGGCGGCAGTGCAGGGCCGCGTGGTGGACGTGCGCGAAATGATGTAAGCGGTGGACGGGGAAACCCATAGACCAGGAGAGGAGGAAGTTTTCCCCGGTTTCCTGGTTTTCTGGCCTAACCGATTACGCTTACCGTTGCACCACACCCATCTTCTTGTCCCCCCCATTGCCCCAAGGCAGATTGACTCAATAGCTCAACACAGTTTCTGCTCGATGCGATTCTGGAATGCGCGAGATCTGGATGACCAGACGAAGGGCCTCATTGACAGCCTCATCGGTCGGAAATGCTTGCGCCACATCCGAATCAAGGACAATCAGATTCCTACCCAAACGTCTCTCAGGAGCGTATCTGCCTTTAGCGACAATCGTCATTTTCGACAGATCATACTCGTCATTTAGTTCGTAATCGTTTGGATCATTCTGCTTGTGCATAGAAGTTCTCCTCCTTCTTGGTTGCTCTACGGGCGCTGATGATGCGGATCAGGCCGTTTCGGTCAGTATGCGCTACCATGAGTAGCCGAGATGCGTTCGACAGGCCAACGGTGATGTACCGTTCCTCATCCTCCGAATGTTCATCATCCATCACCGTGATAAACATGGGATCGTTGAACACTGTCACTGCCTCGTCGAATGAGATGCTGTGCTTGCTGAGATTGCTGGCAGCCTTCCTGGGATCCCATTCGAAGTGCATGGCCGCGTCGTAGATGTGCGAGAGACGATGTAGACCGGTAGACCAGGATGTTTCTCCCGGTTTCCCGGTCTACTGGTCTACCAGATTACGCTTGTCGATGAACTCCACCGGCTCTTTCTCCGCCCCGTTATCCCAAGAGAGGGAATAGAACCAGACGCCACTCTCCCCCAACATGAACGCTGCCGGAGACCAGAATGGCCCCATGACGGTATGGGCATTGCCATTCTGATCGTATTCTTCGATTTCTGCAGAAGCAAGATTGATCTCTGGCTGATATTCCGCCGGCCAGCCAAAAGCCTCTCCCTGCCACACCTTCCCTTCTGCATGGAGTCTCCAAGCCAAAGAACGCACCTTTGTCAGACTCGGAATCAGTACAGGAATCTTCGCGACTGACTTCTGCGAAGGTCGAAAGTGCGGTTCCACCAAAACCTGAACAGCGTTCATTGCTTATCCTTTTCTTCACGCCAACACTGGCGCAGGTAGTCGTGATAGTCCCGCACAAGGCGTTCGATCACGGCTAAGTCATGTGGACGAAAGCCGATGTTGCGAGCAGGTCGCACAGGATCGAGCCAGAACTTCGACTCACGTTCTCCTTTGCGTACGTGTACGTGCGGAGGTTCGTTCGCCAAATCGTATGGATAGAAGAAAAAGCGGTATCCTTCTTTGCGCAGTCCGGTCGGCATGACGGTCTGACACTATTGGTTGAGATGACGTATCTTTTATTCTACACCATGCCGGTCGCCTGACAAACTCCCTCCCATCCTCCTCTCATACCCCATGCACCCCTTCACCACCCTCACCGCCACCGCCGCGCCGCTGCGCGCCGAAAACGTCGACACCGACCAGATCATCCCCGCCCGCTACCTCACCGCCGTCACCAAGGCGGGTATGGGCGATGGCCTCTTCGCCGCCTGGCGCTACGACGCCAACGACCAGCCCAAACCCGACTTCATCCTCAACCAGCCGCAGTTCGGCAGGGCGCAGGTGCTCATCGCCGGGCGCAACTTCGGCAGCGGCTCCTCGCGCGAGCACGCCGTCTGGGCGCTGACCGAGTACGGCTTCCGGGCCGTGATCTCGCCCGGCTTCGCCGATATCTTTTACAATAACTCGCTCAAGAACGGCCTGCTGCCGATCACCCTGCCCGAAGCCGCCGTCAACATGCTGCTCGACCTGGTGGAAGAACAGCCCGACACCCGCATCGCCATCGACCTGGCCGCCCAAACCGTGACCCTGCCCGATGGCCAGCAAGCTGACTTTGCCATTGACCCCTATCGCAAGCTCTGCCTGCTGGACGGGCTGGATGATCTCGGCTATCTCCTGGCGCAGGACGCGGCCATCGCCGCCTACGAGGGGCGATCAGCAGCATCGATGGCCGCAGCGCCCGTCTGAATCCCCTACCCACCCACACCCATCATTTGCGGAGGCCCGAACATGGATTCCCGTCCCACCCCCACCACCCCCGAGACCATCGAGGAAGCCGAACCCTACTTCCCCGCTGAACTCCCTGTGCAACTGGACGACGCCGACAGCATCGCCCGCTACCCGGCCCGCGTGGTACGCGACGCCATCGACAGACAGGAACGGCTGTGGAGCCGCGACGCCCTGCTAAAAGAATCCGAAGCCGGCCAGGACTAAACCAGCGATGACACACTACCGCATCGTCCTCCTCCCCGGCGATGGCATCGGCCCGGAAGTCGTGGGCGAGGCCCAGGCCGTGCTGCAAGATCTCGCCCCGGCCTTCGGCTTCAGCCTGGACTTCGAGACCCACCTGATGGGCGGGTGCGCCATCGACGCTTTCGGCGCCTCTCTGCCCGACTCCACCCTGGCCGCCTGCCGGCAAGCCGATGCCGTCCTGCTCGGCGCCGTCGGTGGCCCGAAATGGGACAACCCCAACGCCGCCGACCGTCCCGAACGCGGCCTGCTGGCCCTGCGCAAGGGCCTGAACCTGTACGCCAACCTGCGCCCGGTCAAAATCTTCCCCCAACTGCTGGATGCCTCCAGCCTGAAAGCCGATGTCCTCGCAGGCGTGGATATGCTCGTCATCCGCGAGCTGACCGGCGGCGCCTACTTCGGCCCGCGCCAGGAAGGCGACCAGGAAGCCTACGACACCATGCTCTACACTCGCCCTGAGATCGAACGCGTGGTGCGGGTGGCGGCGCGGGCGGCGCGCGGCCGGCGGGGCAAGCTCACGTCGGTGGACAAGGCCAACGTCCTCGCCTCGTCCCGGCTCTGGCGCAAAGTCACGACCCAGGTCATGGCGGCCGAGTTCCCCGATGTGAAACTGGAGCACCAACTGGTCGATTCGATGGCCATGCACCTCATCCGCTGGCCCTCGGCTTACGATGTGATCGTGGCCGAGAACCTGTTCGGCGACATCCTGACCGACGAGGCGGCGATGCTGGCCGGGTCCATGGGCATGTTGCCCTCGGCCAGCCTGGGCGATACGACCCTCGGCCTCTACGAACCCATCCACGGCTCCGCCCCCGACATTGCCGGCAAAGGCATCGCCAACCCCCTCGCCACCATCCTCTCTGCTGCCATGCTACTGCGGCACTCGCTCGGTCAGGAGGGGGCGGCGCAGGCCATCGAGGGCGCCGTCGCCCAGGCCCTGGCCGCCGGCTACCGCACCCCCGACCTGGCCGGCGTCGCCGCACCCGACCAGACGGTGGAGGTGGTGGGCACACAGGCGATGGGAGCGGTGGTGCGGCAGTTTTTGGCGGAAGCCAGGCGGAGCTGATTCTTGATCGGAGGCTCACGATGTCGCGAAGAGACAAAATCCTCGATCAACTACTACGCGGCGTGTCCGACACGAACATCGCCTTCGATGATCTACGCTATCTGTTGCTGGAACTCGGATTTGACGAACGCATTCGAGGCAGTCATCATATTTTCAGCAAGAGTGGCGTGCTCGAGATTATGAATTTGCAGCCAAAGGGGGCAAAAGCAAAGCCCTATCAGGTGAAACAAGTGCGCACCATCATCCTGAAGTACAAACTCGGAGGTTGAAATGTCCAGATACGAGGTTATTCTGTTCTGGAGCGATGAGGATGAGGCATTCGTCGCCGAAGTCCCGGAGCTTCCCGGCTGTATGGCCGATGGCGTCACCTATCAGGAGGCGCTCAAGAATGTCGAAATCATCATTCGCGAATGGTTGGAAACAGCCAGAGAATTGGGTCGCCCCATCCCGGAACCGCGCGGCCGCCTGGTCTACGCCTGAGCACAGTGCGCATCGCAATCTCCACTTACCAATCTCCAGTTACCAGTTCCACCCATGACCATCCAACTCTACGACACCACCCTCCGCGACGGCACCCAGGGCGAAGGCGTCAACTTTTCGTCCGGCGATAAACTGCGCATCGCTCGCAAGCTGGACGAGCTAGGCGTCCACTTTATCGAAGGCGGCTGGCCCGGCTCCAACCCTAAGGACATGGATTTCTTCCAGCGCGCCCGCACCGAGTTGAACCTGAAACACGCCCGCGTCGCCGCCTTTGGCTCGACCCGCAAGGCCAACACCCCGGTCGAGACCGATGCCCAGGTGCAGATGCTGCTCGATTGCGACACGCCGGTCGTCACCATCTTCGGCAAGACCTGGACGCTGCACGTGCATGATGTGCTGCGCACGACCCTGAAAGAGAACGTCGCCATGATCTTCGACAGCGTGTCGTACCTCAAGGAGGCGGGCAAAGAGGTGATCTACGACGCCGAGCACTTCTTCGACGGCTATCGGGCCGACCCAACCTATGCCGTGCGCACGCTCAAGGCGGCGGAGGAGGCCGGAGCCGACCTGATCGTGCTCTGCGACACCAATGGCGGCACCATGCCCTGGGACATCGAGCGCATCATCGGCGAGTTACGGGCGGCCGGGATCGGCAGGCCGCTGGGCATCCACACCCACAACGACGGCGAACTGGGTGTGGCCAACGCTCTGGCGGCCGTGCGGGCGGGCTGTGTGCAGGTGCAGGGCACGATCAACGGCTATGGCGAGCGCTGCGGCAACAGCAACCTGGTCAGTATCATCGCCAACCTGAACCTGAAGATGGGTTTGCAGGCGGTCTCGCCCGAACAATTGCACCGCCTCACCGAGGTCTCGATCTTCGTCAGCGAGCTGGCCAATCTAAACCCCGACACCCACGCCGCCTATGTTGGCATGAGCGCCTTCGCCCACAAGGGCGGGGTGCACGTCAACGCCGTGGTCAAAAATGTGGATTCGTACCAGCACATCGACCCGGCGCTGGTGGGAAACCGGATGCGGGTGGTGGTTTCCGACCTTGCAGGCAAAGACAACATCGCCGTCAAGACGCTGGAATTCGGGATCGAAGGTGTGACGCGCGAGCAGGAGAAGGAAGTCCTGGCCCAGATCAAGAAGATGGAGCATGAGGGCTACGCCTTCGAGGCGGCCGAAGCCTCGGTCGAGCTGATGTTGCGGCGGATGCAGCCAGGCTATAGCTCGCCGTTCGAGATGATGGATTTCACCACCAATGTCGAACACCGCCGCGGGCGGGGGCTGTTCTCAGAGGCGACGGTGAAGGTGCGGATCTGCAACGAGATTTTTCATGAGGTGGCCGAGGGCAATGGCCCGGTCAATGCCCTCAACCTGGCGCTGCGCAAGGCCCTGCACCGCTTCTATCCCCAACTGGAAGACGTCCACCTGACCGACTATAAGGTGCGCATCCTGGACACACACATGGCCACCGCCGCCACCACACGGGTTCTGATCGATTTCACCGACGGCCAGCGGAACTGGAGCACGGTGGGGGCCAGCGCCAATATCATCGAAGCCAGCTGGCTGGCGCTGGCGGATGGGCTGGAGTATGCGCTATTGACCGCTTCGCCGCCAGCGAACGGCCACTGAGGGGGCGATACTCGCTATCACGCTCGTAGTAACGACTTCAGTCGTTATCGTCGCCCGCTCGTAGTAACGACTTCAGTCGTTCCCACCCGATTGAACGAACGAAGTCGTCGCCCGCTCGTAGTAACGACTTCAGTCGTTCCCACCGGCTCGAACTCGTCGCGCCCTCACCCACCGCTTGCTCGCTAACTCATTGCCCTCAAGGATTCTTCTCGTGCCAGGCCCAACCAACCGCAACCGCATCCTCATTCTGCTCTTCTTCGGCGTGCTGATGGGCGCGCTCGATATCGCCATCATCGCCCCGGCGCTGCCCGCCATCCAAAAACACTTCGGCATCGACGACCGCGCCAAAGCCTGGGTGTTTGGCGCTTACGTGCTGTTCAACCTGATCGGCACGCCCTTGATGGCCAAACTCTCGGATGCCCGCGGGCGCCGCGCTATCTACATCCTGGATGTGAGTCTGTTTGCCCTGGGTTCGCTGGTGGCTGCGGTTTCGCCTGCGTTTGGCATCCTCATGCTGGGGCGGGCGCTGCAAGGGTTGGGCGCCGGCGGCATCTTCCCGGTTGCCAGCGCCGTTATTGGCGACACCTTCCCGCCCGAAAAGCGCGGCAGCGCCCTGGGTCTGATCGGGGCGGTGTTCGGTCTCGCCTTTCTCCTCGGCCCCATCCTCGGCGGCGTCATCCTCTCTCTGGCCGACTGGCGCTGGCTGTTCATCATCAACCTGCCCATCGCCGCCGGCCTCATCCTCGCCAGCCTGCGGCTGCTGCCCAGGGCCCGGCCGGCGGTGCGCAAGCCCTTCGACCTGGTCGGCATGGCGTTGCTGGCGCTCGGTCTGGCCAGCTTTGCCTACGGCATCAACCAGATCGACACCAACCAGTTCTTTGCCAGCCTGACCTCGACCGCCGTCTGGCCGTTCCTGGTCGCGGCCGTCCTCCTGTTTCTCGCCTTCTGGCGGGTGGAACTGCGCGCCGCCGACCCCATCCTGCGCCTGCGGCTGTTCGCCTCGCGGCAGATCGCTGTCGTCAGCGGCGTGGCCCTGGGAGCAGGCGTGGGCGAATCGGCAGTCGTGTTCGTGCCCTCGCTGCTGGTGGCTGCTTTCAGCATCTCGGCGGCGCAATCAAGTTGGTGGCTGCTGCCGCCCGTGCTGGCGATGGCCGTCGGCTCGCCCTTCGCCGGGCGGATGCTGGATCGAGCCGGCTCGCGGGCCGTGGTGGCGACCGGTTCCGCTCTGCTGGCCGCAGGCATGCTGGTGGTCGGCCTGAGCACGGTGACAACGGGCGTCTACCTCATCACCGCCTTGTTGGTGGGGTTGGGGTTGGGCATGTTGCTGGGGGCGCCGTTGCGCTACATCGTCCTCAACGAAGCCCCGCTCAGCGACCGCGCCTCGGCCCAGGGCGGCCTCACCCTGTTCACGGCCAGCGGCCAGCTGATCGGCAGCGCCGTAGTGGGAGCGGTGGCGGCGTCGGGCGGGGGTGGCGTCGCAGGCTACCAGTCCGCTTTCCTGGCCGTGGGCGGTCTCAGCATTTTGCTTTTCCTGTTGGCGCTCCGCCTCAAATCGCAGACCGCTGAACGTGAGACCGTCCGTCGTAATGAACTGGTGGGGGTAGGGAGTAGGGAGGAGGGAGTAGGGAGTAGGGAGTAGGGAGTAGGGAGGAGGAAGGAGGAAGGAGGAAGTAAGAACCAGGGGCAGCACCCCGTCCTCTCTCCATCCCCCAGTCTCCCCCTCCCTGCGTCTCTCCCTGCGTCCCCCCCCTCCCTGCGTCCCTGCGTCTCTCCCTGCGTCCCCCCCCCTCCCTGCGTCCCTGCGTCTCCCCTCCCCCCCACTCAAGGTTCCGAATGTACGACTTCCTCCTCACTCTCCACAGTCTCCTCCGTTGGGTCGTTGTCATCGCCGCCGTGTTGGCCGTCGTCCGGGGCTTCCTCGGCTGGTCGGGCAAGCGTCCCTGGTCGGGGCTTGACGACCGCCTGGGCCTGATCTTCACCATCAGCCTGGATGTGCAGGTGCTGCTGGGGCTGCTACTGTATTTCGTCCTCAGCCCCATCACCCGCGCCGCCCTGAGCAACCTGAGCGCGGCAATGTCCAATGACGTCACCCGCTTCTTCCTGGCCGAGCACTTCCCCCTGATGCTCATTGCCGTCGTCCTCGCTCACATCGGCCGTTCGCGGGCCCGCAAAGCCGCCGACAACCAGAAGAAATTCCGGCAAACGGCAATCTGGTTCGGCATCGCCCTTCTGCTCATCCTGGCCGCCATCCCCTGGCCGTTCCTCGCCTCTGGCGCCGGACGCGGCCTGCTCTAGCCAATCACACAGCGGGCAAGTTCTGCAATACTTGCCCGCTGTTGTTTGACATTTTCCAGCTCTCGACTTTAGACTTTTGCGTAGTTTCCCATAATTTTACTGAGGTTTCGCTCCCTTATGAAACTACGCAAGACATCACCAACCGCCGCCCCGCCTGGTTTCAGCGTCTGGCATTCGCTCAAGCTAGGGCTGTTCCAGGTCGGCTCTTCGCTTGTCGATCTGCTGACAACCGGCGTCATCAACCGCCTGCTGATCGTCGAGATGGGCGTGGCCGCCTGGCCTGTCACCCTGCTCACCGGCCTGCGCTATCTGATCGCCCCGCTCAGCCTCTGGGCCGGCCACCGCTCCGACACCCGCCCGCTGCTCGGCAGCCGCCGGACGAGCTACATCTGGCTGGGGCGGCTGCTGATCCTCCTCTCGCTGCCCCTGCTGCCCCTGGCGCTGGCCGCCATCGGCCACGATTCCGGCTCGGCCACCGGCTGGCTGCTGCTCGTCACCGCCTTTCTGCTCTACAGCATCGGCGCTTCGGCCTCAGGCGCGCCCTATCTGGCGCTGGTGCACGATAGCGCCCCCTACGAGCGCCGGGGCCAGGTCAACGCCATCGTCTACACCCTGCTGGCCGCCAGCAGCGCCTTTGTCGGCTTCCTCTATGGCCGCCTGCTGCCCACCTGGGACCTGGCCCTGTTCTGGCGGCTGGTGATGGTGGCGATGGTCGGGGCCGCCTTCTTCTGGTTTATCTCGGTCTGGCGCGAGGAACGGCGGGCGGCCCCACCGGCCGTGGTCGAGAACGCACCTTCGCTGCGCACGACCGTCGCCGGCCTCTGGGCCGACCCGCGGGCGCGGCGCTATGCGCTTTTTCTGGGTGCTTCGGCCTTCTTCGCCTTCATGCAGGATGGCGTGCTAGAGCCGTTTGGCGGCGATGTCTTCGGGCTGTCGGTGGGCGAGACCACCCGCTTCAACGCCTACTGGGGGATGGGCGTGCTGCTGGCGATGGTGATCGGCGCTTATCTCACGCGGCGGCGCGCGCCCGACCGCCAGGTGAGCACCACCGCCTGGGGTCTGGCGATCCTGGCCGGGCCGCTGTTTCTGCTCGCCCTCAGCTCGGTCATGCAGATTCAGTCGCTCCTGCGGCCCTTGCTGTTCGTCTTCGGCGCTGGCCTGGGCATCTTCTCGGTCGGCGGCGTGGCCTTGCTGATGGCCATGAGCCGCGAACAACAGGCGGGCGCCTATCTGGCCCTGTGGAGCATGATCCAGCTCATCACCCGTGGGGCCGGCATCGCCGCCGGCGGCCTGCTGCGTGACCTGGGCCTTGCCGTCACCGGCTCGTTGAGCCTGGCCTACGGCTTTGTCTTCGCCTTCGAGGCGGTGGGCCTCCTGGTCTGCATCCTCTTGCTGCGCCGGGTCGATGTGCCGGGCTTCGTCAGCTTGTCAACCCGGGCCGAAGCAGTCGCCCTGCCCACGCCCGCCGTCTTCGACTGATCTGATCCGCGTCACCATCATGAATCCGCTGACGCGTCCGGCGTCAGGATTTCGCCGCCCTGCTCGCGCAAGAAGGCGGCCACGGGCGAGCGGTCGGCCTCCGCGGTTGTTACCACCACCGCGGCGTGACCCGGCTCCAGCAGGGCGCCAATAGCCGCCAGATCCATATCGGGGATGCCGCCGTCCACCGTCCCGGCCGCCAGCCCACCAAACCAGGCCCCCAGCGCGCCCCCCGCCACCACCCCGGCCGGCCCGGCCAGCAGCCCGATGGCGGCGCCAATGGCGCCGCCAATCACTGCGCCTTTGCCGACGCCCAACTCGCCCGTGTCGTGGATGCGCAGCTTGCCATCGGTCTCGCGGCTGACGGTGGCGCTATCGTCGAAGCTGAGATGCCCGGTTTCCGATCCTTCGGTCTTGCGAGCGGCGTCGAGCGCTTCTTGGGTGGCGCGGGCGGCGGCTTCATCAGGGAAATGGGCAACGGTGAGGTGCAGGTTTGGGGTGGTCATCGGGGTTCCGGGAGTAGGGAGTAGGGAGTAGGGAGTAAGGAGTAAGGAGTAAGAAGTAAGAAGTAAGAAGTAAGAAGTAAGGAGTAGAGAGTGCGGAGTGAGCACGCCCACGTGCGAACGTACACGCATCACGCATCACGCCTCACGTTTCACGCCTCACGTTTCGACATAGTATGCCCCCCGACGCCATTTCCGGCAACCTGGGCGACCCAATGCGATCAGAGCCTGCCGCCCGCTGTGCTATACTCCCGGCATGAGCCGCCCCCCCACCGTCCTCTTCTACGAAGCCAACGACTTCCGCTTTTACGGCGCCGCCCAGGTCTTGCTGTGGCTGATGCAGAACCTGCGCGAGATCCGGCCGATCTTCGTGGCTCCCGGCGATGGCGTGCTCACCCAGCGCGTGCGCAAGGCTGGGATCGAGACCGCCGTCCTCCCCCTGCCGGCCGCCTGGCGCCGGCTCGACCAAACGCGCGGCCTGCCGGGACGCCTGGGCCGCGCCGCCCTCTCACCCGTCCTCCTGGCCCACACCGCCGCCCTCGCCCGCCTCATCCGCACCACCGGGGCGGGCGGCGTCTATGCCAACAGCACCCGCGCCGCCCTCTATGCCGGGCTGGCAGCGCGGCGGGCGGGCGTCCCCCTGTGGTGGGCCTTGCGTATCCAGCGGCCGCCCGGCATGGGCGAACGCGCCGCCTACGCGCTCAGCGACCGGGTGCTGTGCGTGGCCGAGGCCGTGCGCCGCGGCCTGGGCGCGCCGCCCAAGGCCATCACCCTGCTCGATGGCGTGCCGCTCGACCGGCTCGACCCGGCTGCTTCCGGCGCCCGGCTGCGGGCCTCGCTCGGCTGGCCGGAGGATGCCCTGGTGGTGGGCAATGTCGCCTCGTTGGCCCCGCGCAAGCGTCATGATCTCTTCATCCACATGGCTGAACGGCTGCTCGTTGACTTCCCGCAGGCGCGCTTTCTCATCCGCGGCGACCGTGCGCCCGGCGTCACCGCCAGCTTCGAGGCCGAGCTGCGTGCTCAAGCCCAACCCTTGATCGACGCCGGCCGGTTGGCCATCCTCGACTGGGTGGAAAGCCTGTCGGAGGTCTACGCCGCCATGGATGTGTTCTGCTTCCCCTCCGAAAACGAGGGCTTTGGGCTGGTGGTGGTGGAGGCGATGCTGATGGGGCTGCCGGTGGTGCGCACCAACACCGCCGGCGGCGAGGACATGATCCATGAAGGCGAAAACGGCTTCCTGACATCGATCAACGATCTCGACGCCCTCACCGCACGCGTGGCCCGGCTGCTGGCCGACCCCGACCTGCGCGCCCGCATGGGCGCTTCTGGCAAGACCCTGGCCCGCGCCCAATTTTCGGCCGCGCGCATGGCCGGCCAGGCGGAGGCGCTGATGTTGGAGCGGATGAAGGCAGGGCGCAGGTGACCGCGCACGATTGGGAGGCGATCCTGCTGCCCGAGCTACGCCAGGCGCTGCCACAATACGCCAGCAAGAGGTTGACACTCAGCCTTGCGCGTCCCTCTTTTGACTACACGAACTCGCGCCTCCACTTCTTCGACCTGCTGGCCGAAGGACGTCCGGTGCAAGAATTGGCGATTAAAGAGGTGCGCGAGGCCGCCCAAAGTGAGGTGTGGCTTGAATTCCAAGGGATGAATCGGCTCTGGGCGCATCTGGCCGGCCACCCGCACATCCGGGCGCCGCGCCCGCTGTTCTGGCTGGCCCGCCCGCCTGCCCTGGCGATGGAAGCGGCCCGGGGCGAGCGACTGCACCGGGTGCTGGCCGCCTGCCGGCGCCCGCAACGACCCGCCCGATACAGCCAGGCGCTCGCTTGCGTCCATCTGGCGGGCCAGGCTTTGTCCCTCCTCCACCAAATCGCTCCCGCGCCGAATGCCACCCTCCTGCCCGCCCCGGCCGCACGCGCCGAAGCCGCTTTCCACCGTCTGCTTGGGGTTGGCGTCCCGGCCGGGCAGATCGATGACCTCCACCGCCGGCTCGAACCCGTTCTAGCGTCCCAGCCGCCGTCCGGCCCGCTTGTGGCCCTGCACGGCGACTACACGCTGCGCAACCTGCTGTGCGCGGCCGATGGCGCGCTCACCATCCTGGACACCTCGCTGGACACCGCCGGCCCACCTTCACACGATGTTGGCTATTTCCTGGCATCGCTGGCGTTTATCGACCGCTGGCAGCTGCTGGCCGGGCGGTTGGCGTGGCCGCCGGCCAACATCGCGGCCATGCGGGAGGCTTTCCTCGCTGGCTACGGCGACGGCGATGGTTGGGGTCGCGGCCTCACCCACGGCCCCGACCCCGACGCCGGCCTAGATGCCGGCCAGTTACAGCTTTTCACCGCCCTACGGCTGTTGGAGCGGTGGGGGCAGTATGCCGAGACCTGGCAGGCGAGTCGGTCGCGGGTGGCGCGATGGGTTTTGGGGGCGCGGGGGCAGAGGTATTTTGCAGGGGCGGTGGCTGAGGCAATGGTTGAAAGGGACAGCAATCGATGATGTTATCGATTCGATGAGACGATATGAATTGCGGCCCGCCCACACCATCAGCTGCCCGTCAGAAGGTCATTTCCCCACCCTCCACCATTTCTCGTTGACCGCACCGGGCATTCGTGCTACGATCACCCCCAGCCAACCTCGAACAAGAGGAAACGAACGATGCTGGTCGAAAAGACAATCAAGCAGATAATGTGCGGGCATTACAGCCAAGATCACATCCAAACCAGGAGTACTGCGAATGACAACCCTGACCACACCAAACAACAGTGCTGAGGTGCGCCAGGAATACAGGGGCATCGGATACGATGAAGCGCGGGCTATGCCATCGCATTTGGTTCGAGACCGATTGGCGCACGATTACGACATATTAGCGTCAATGTATGCGGAATTGGCAGATGAACTGGCGGACGAGGTTTGGGTACCAGTCGAAAATGCTGCCTTGCTGCAAACCGAAGGGTTGGGGCAAAGTGCGAGCTTGCCATCCGCACTACGGGGGGAGAACAACGAGATGCCAAGAGCAGAGTAGCGAAATCGCTCGCGGCAACCACACCCTCGACGATCACAACCCTCTTCCGGCGCCTCACACTATCCGCGCCCATCCGCGTTCATCCGCGTACCCTAACCCCCGCCGCGACGCGCACAGCCCACAAACCGGCGGGGACAGGGGATGAGGGGATGTCACAAGCGAGACCATCCCCCCATCCCCGTTTCTGCTGCTACCTTCGCCGCCGCGCCAGCAACAACGCCAGCGCCCCCGCCCCCACCGCCGCGCCCGCGCCCAGCCAGACCTGCCTGGCGCGGCCGTTCCCCGCCTCCACCCCCTTCGCCATCACCGGGATCGCCGCCAACTGCGCCGTCGTCTCCTCCTTCACGTGGGCGAAACGAGCCGGGTCATTGCGCAACTCGTCGGCCAAGGCCCGCTTCTCGGCAATGTCCGCATCCGTGATGTACTTATCGTGGAAGCGCAGCCCCGCCAGCTTGAACCCGTGCTTCTGCGAGAGCTTGAAGATCTCCTTCACCCGCTCCATGGTGATGTTGCGGCCCAAGGTGTAATCCTCGAAGCGCCCCTCCATCGCCAGCAGCGCCGTCTCGGCCAGGCAGGCGTAGGAAGTCTTGGGCGGCAGACCGATATCGTAGCCGAAATCGATGTCGCCGGGGATCAGCACCTCGCCGCTCTCGATCACCAGCACATCCGGGCGCAGCGCCGCCTCGGCCGGGTTGATGTCCGGCGGCCGGGCGACATCGCAGATCACCGCCCCCGGTTTGCAGCGGGTGATGTCGATCACCCGTTGGCCGAAGGCCGAGGTGGCGGTGATGATCAGATCGCAATCCGAGATCAGCTCGCCGGCGCGGGTGGCGATCGTCACTTCACAGCCGGGCGTCTCGCGCTGGATCGTGCGCTTGAGTTCGATCAGCTTCTCCGGCTCGATCGAGACCAGGACGACGTTGCCGATGGCCTGGGCGATCAACCGCGAGCAGACCGAGGCAATCGAACCGGTGGCCCCCACGATCATCACCTTGCCCCTGGTCAGATCGGTGGCCCCCATCAGGATCACCGCCCGCTTGGCTGCTTCCAGCGTCATGGCCACGGTCAGACTGTTGCCGCTGGTGATGGCAATGTCGGCCTCGTTCGCCACCGTGATCCCGGCATCCCCCACCACACTGGTGAAGGCCCCCAACCCCATGATCCGCGCCCCCCTGCGCTCGGCCATCTTCGCCGCCTGGTTGAGCCGGCTGTAGGTGAACCGCTCACCGCGATCCATCATCTGCCGCGGGGTCGCACCCAACGAATAGAGATAGCCCTCGATCTTCTGCCCGGTGGTGGGCGATTGCCCGCCGGTGATGCGCGAGAGATACATCGGCGGCATATAGGCCGCCACTCGCTCGACCAGCGCATCGGGCAGGTATTTGGTCCAGCGGAAGGCCTTGTGCTTGTGGATGAAATCGATCTTGAGCGGGTGGATGACAAAGGCGAACTTGTTGATCCCCGCTTCCTCGGGCTGCAAATAGCGGATGGCGGGCGTCCATTGGATGCCGGCCATCAGGTCGAGATAGGTGTCCTCGTTTAGCGGCGACTCAGGGTCGGTGCGCAAGGCCACCAGCAGCGCCTCGATCGTCGCCGCCGACCATCGCCCCAGCCCGTCCGGCCCATCCAGCGACGGCATCATCGTCACCAGGATGGCGGCGCCGCGGCGCTGGAGGTCGTGCAGGTCGTCCTCGTCCGCCGCTTCCACCACGATCGTCTTGTGCTTCAGTTCGGCGGGAGCATAGCGGCGGATGGCGCCGATGTCGCCGGCGATGACATCGGCCCAGGTGAACGGCTCGGTCGCCCGCTCTTGGCCGGGCTGGCCGGGCTGCGGATAGATACGGCGGAAGGGCGCCTCCTTGAGCTGCTCCAACGTGGGGCCGGCGGCCTGGTCTAGCGTCGTCTTGGCGCCCATGCCGGGGAAATCGGGCAGGGCGAAGTACAGAACCGGGTCGGCGAAACGGATGGCCGAACCGCGGCGGCCCAGGGATTGCGCCAGGCCGGGATGGTTGAGCCCGGGCGTCATCAGCACCCGTTTTTGGGCGAAGATGCCCGGCTGCGCCCGGTCGGCCAGGATCACGCCCCAGCGCTCCAGCCCGGCCCGAATGCCGCCGCCATCCACGATCGGCGTCATGCGGGCGAGTTCTTTCAACTTCGCCCCGGCCTCGTGGCTGCGATGGGCGTTGCCCAACTGCAGATCGAAGGGGATGCCCTCCACACCGATGGCATCGACCCGGCCATCATGGGCGACGATCAGATCCTCGGCCCGGCCGGCGTCGCCCCCGCACCCTCGGCGGAGGATCTCGACCGGCTGGCCGAGAAAGGAAACGGTCGAGGTCGTATCGGCCTCGTTGAGATGAATGATGAGGATGGTCTTCATGCTTGACTCCAAGATCACCCGGCTGAGAGGCCGGATGGGAACGGTCGAAGGATCAGCCGGTCTCGCGACCGGACGGCAGTGCTTTGCCCCCACTATCGCGCCGTCTGCACCCTCGCGCTATGATGCAGGTCAGGATCGAAACAGAATTGACAGGCTTTTCGGCCCCGCCTATACTCGCGCCATGCGTCGCCGGTCCCGCATCATCACCCTGTTCCTCCTGGCCGCCCTTTGCTTGGGGCTGGCGGCCCCGGCTGTGCGGGCGCAGGAAACCACACCGACGCCGGTTGCCACGGCGCCGGTGGTGCGCTCGGCGGCCGAGACCGACGCCCTGGTGCAGGCCATCCTGGCCCGCCTGACGCCAGAACAGCGCGTGGGCCAGCTGTTCCTGGTCACCTTTGTCGGCGCCGACACCGGCCCCAACAGCGACATCGCCCGCCTGGTGCGCGACTGGCAGGTGGGCGGTGTCGTCCTGACCCCGTTCAACGCAAACTTCAGCAACGAGGGCGAGGCCGGCGCCGCCGTCACCAGGCTGACCAACGACCTGCAGACCTATGCCCTGGGCGACACCGGCGCCCAAATCGTGCTGCCAGATGGGACGCTGAACCCGGCCCTGGGCGAAGGAGGCATCCCGGGGCTGCCGCTGCTGGTGGCAATCAACCAGGAAGGCAATGACCTGCCCTACAGCAGTCTGACCGGCGGCTTCACGCCCATCCCCAACAATCTGGCCATCGGCGCCACCTGGAAGCCCGAACACGCTCGCGGCATCGGGCAGGTGGTGGGGCGCGAGTTGGCGGCGGTGGGGATCAATCTGCTCTTGGGGCCATCGCTGGACGTGCTCGATAACCCGCGCCCCGAGCTCAAAGGCTATCCCGGCTCGCGCACCTTCGGCGGCGACGCCTATTGGGTGGCGCAGATGGGCAAAGCCTTCATCAGCGGCGTCCACGAAGGATCGAACGGCCAGGTGGCCACGGTGGCCAAACACTTCCCCGGCCAGGGGGCCAGCGACCGGCGGCCGGATGTGGAGGTGGCCACGGTGCAGAAGCCGCTGGTATCGTTGCAGCAGACGGAATTGGTGCCCTTTGCGGCTGTGACCGAGGCCGCCGACGTGATCACAGGCACGACCGATGCCCTGATGACCTCGCATGTGCGCTACAAAGGCTTTCAGGAGAACCCCCGCCAGCTGACCCCGCCCATCTCGCTGGCGCCCGAATTGCAGACGATCATGGGCGGCTTCAGCAGCTGGCGCGAGCGCGGCGGGCTGCTGGTCTCGGACAGCCTGGGGGTGCGGGCGCTCAAACGCTACTACCAGGCCTACGAACCCGACCGCTTCCCCAGTCGCCGCGTGGCTCAGGAGGCCTTCGTCGCCGGCAATGACCTCCTCTTCCTGGCCCAGTTCGACCGTGATGGCGTCTGGGAGCAGCAGTTGGCCAACATGGAGGATGCCATCGGCTACTTCCGCCAGAAATACGCCGAAGACCCCGCTTTTCGGGCCAGGGTGGATGCCTCGGTGGCCCGCATCCTGCGGCTCAAGCTCAAGCTCTACCCCGGCCTGGCCTGGGCCGAAACGCAGCGGCCGCCGGCGGGCTTGTCGTCGGCGTTGAACCAGGGCAACGACCTGGTGACGGCGGTTGCGCGCGACGCCATCACGCTCATCTATCCCGGCGCCACCGAGCTGGCCGACCGCCTGCCCAGCGCCCCGCTGGCTGTGGACCGCATCCTCATCTTCACCGACGACCGGCCGGTGGCCGACTGCGCCGCCTGCCCCTCCCGGCCCTCGATCCCAACCGACGCCCTGGAACAGATCGTCCTGCGGCTGTATGGCCCCGAAGCCAGCGACCAGGTGCGCCCCGACCTGATCGACAGCGCCGGTTTCGGCGAGCTGGACACACTTCTGCGGCAGGGGGCCGACCCTGAAAGCGTCCCGCCCGAACAACGCCTCGGCCAGGAGCGTTTCACCGAGTTGAACGGGCTGATCAACGGCGCCACCTGGATCATCTTCGCCATGCAGGACGTGGATCAGGAGACGCTGCCCAGTTCGGGGGCGCTGCGGCGGTTTTTGGACCAGCGGGCCGACATCCTGCGCGACAAGAAGTTCATCGTCTTCGCCTTCGACGCCCCCTACTTCCTCTCCGACACCGAGATCGGCAAGCTGACGGCCTACTACGGGCTGTACAGCAAGGTCGGCCCCTTCCTGGAGACGGCCGTGCGCGCCCTTTTCCGCGAGCTGTCACCGGCGGGCAAGCTGCCCGTGAGCGTGACCGGCGTCAACTACGACCTCAGCCGGCAGCTGGAGCCGGACCCCGCCCGCCGTTTTCCGCTGGCGCTGCTCGATCCGTCGGTCGATAGCACCGGCGCCGTCGAGATCGACACCAGCACCGGCAGCCTTGATCTCGCCGTCGGCGACAGCATCATCCTGCGGGCCGGGCCGGTGCGCGACCGCAACGGCAATATCGTCCCCGACGGCACCCAGGTCGAGTTCCGCTTTCAGGATCAACAGGCCGGCATCGAATTGCCTCGGCGCCAGGCATCGACGGTGGGCGGGCTGGCGACGGCTCCCCTCGTCATCGAACGGCCGGGCAGCCTGGTGCTTTCGGTCACAGCCGGCGACGGCGCCCCCTCGGATGTGCTGCTGCTGACGGTGGGCGGCGAGACCGGCGCCCTGGTGGCCACGGCGACGCCGACCATCACCCCCACCTTCACCCCCACGCCCGCCGCCACCGCCACCCCCACCCTCACCGCCACCCCCCTCCCCACCGCCACCCCCACCCCCGTCGGGGCATCGACGCCGCCCGCCCCAGCCAGGCCGCCGGGTTTGTTCGGCGCCGGGCTGCGCGTCGATGCCTGGGCCTTTCTCCTGGCCCTCGTCGCCACCATCCTCGCCGCCGCCGCCCACTATCTGTTTGGCAGCGGCGACCGCCAGCCACGACCGGCGTTGTTGCGCGACGCCCTGTTGTCGGTGATCGGCGCCCAGTTGCTCTATGTGCTCTATGCCACCGCTTGGCTGCCGGGCGCGGAGGCCCTGCATGGCTGGCTGGGGGCAACGGCGGCGCTGGTGGTTGCCTTCATCGGCGGGCTGCTGCCCTTCCTGGCCGACCGTCTCCGCAGCGAAGCCGTGGCCTGAACCATGTCGCCTGCCTCCGCCCCCCACCTGGTCACCCGGCCCGGCCTCTCCTCCGGCCTCCTTCTGCGCGACCGCTATGAGATCATCGAACTGATCGGCCAGGGTGGGATGGGCGCCGTCTACAAGGCGACCGACATGCGGCTGACTGGGCGGCTGTGCGCTGTCAAGGAGATTCTGCCGGGCCTGGCCGGAGACGAGGACGGCCTCAGCTCGTACCAGGAGCAGTTCTATCAAGAGGCGAGCACGCTCGCCCAACTCGACCACCCCAGCCTGCCCAAAGTCAGCGACTATTTCTCGCAGGATGGCCGCGAGTATCTGCTGATGGATTATGTGCCCGGCCGTGACCTCAAGGAGATCATGGACGAGGCGCGCGAGCGGGGCGAGTTCCTGCCCGAGGAACAGGTGTTGGGCTGGGCCAGGCAACTGTGCGACGCCCTGGCCTATCTTCACAGCCGCACACCGGCCGTCGTCCATCGCGACATCAAGCCGGCCAACATCAAACTGACCCCCAGTGGCCACATCAAGCTGGTGGATTTTGGCCTGGTCAAGCTCCTGGTCAGCGACGAGAACCGGACGGTGACGGTGGTGCAGGGCCGCGGCACCGTGGCCTATACGCCACTGGAACAGTACGGCGGCGACACCGGGCACACCGACGCCCGCTCCGACATCTACGCCCTCGGCGCCACCCTCTACCATTTGTTGACGCTGCGCGCCCCCGCCGACGCCCGCCAGCGCTTCCTCCACCCTGGCAGCCTGCCCCTGCCCCGCACCATCAACCCCGCCCTGGCTGCCAACACCGAACGGGCGATCATGGCCGCCATGGCCATGCACCCCGATGACCGCCCGGCTGTGATCGAAGATTTCAGCGACCTGCTCTTCAGCACGCACGAAACCGTCACCACCGGCAAGATCTACGCCGTTCCCGACCCCACCTGGCGCGACGCCCTGGCTGCCAACAAACTGCTGTTCACTTTAGCCACCCTCCTCCTCCTCGCCGCCCTCGTCATCAGCCTGAGCACTTGAACTCAACCCCAGCCTCGTTTTTTGGACACGGATGATTTCTTTTTTAGGACACGGATGAACACGGATTGACACGGATTCTTTTTGGTTGCCAGTACAGTTTGGACACGATGGCTTCTTTTTTTGGACACGGATGAACACGGATTGACACGGATTTTTCTGATCGATATCGAGTGCACACCCACCGGCCCTCCACGCCTCACGTTTCACGCCTCACGGAACACGGAACACGGAACACGGAACCCGCACCACGCCTCACGCCTCACGTTTCACGCCTCACGGAACACGAAACACGAAACACGGAACCCGCACCACGCCTCACGTTTCACGGAACACGGAATACGAAACACGAAACACGGAACACGGAACCCGCACCACGCCTCACATTTCACGCCTCACGGAACACGGAACACGGAACCCGCACCACGCCTCACGTTTCACGCCTCACGGAACACGGAACACGAAACACGGAACCCGCACCACGCCTCACGCCTCACGAAACACGAAACACGAAACACGCACCACTGACCTATGCAACAAGAAGTCGCCATGCTCATCCTCCAGCGCGCGGAAGGCGGCGCCGCCCGCTGGCCGCTCGACCGCAACCGCTTGCTCATCGGCCGCGACCCCGATTGCGATGTCATCCTGCCAGAGCGAGTGGTATCGCGGCATCACGCCAGCATCGAACGCCGCCACGATGGCTACTACCTGGCCGACAACGGCAGCAAGAATGGCACCTTTGTCAACGGCGAGCCGGTGGGCGAGGGCGTCTTACTGCGCGATGGCGACGACATCCAGATCGCCCTCCGCTTCCGTCTGACCTTTGTCGATGCCGGGGCCACCGCCCCCCTCACCGCCGACCTGGGGCGCTCGCAGCCGGCCGTGGGCCTGCGGCTGGATGACACCCGCCGGGCGGTGGAAATCCACGGCCGGCTGCTGGACCCGCCCCTTTCGGCCGCCCAATACCGGCTGCTGGCCACCCTGGTGACCGCGCAGGGTGCGGTCATCAACCGCGACGAGGTGGTGCGGGCGGTCTGGCCCGATTCCGAAAGCTCCGGCGTGACCGAACAGGCCATCGACGCCCTGGTTCGCCGCCTGCGCGAGCGCCTGGCCGAACTGGAGCCGGAGCACCAGTACATCGTCACTGTGCGCGGGCATGGCTTCCGCTTTGAGAATCCGGTGGAGGGGTAGAGGGGTAGACAAGTAGACAAGGCAACAGTCAACAGTCAACAATCAACAGTCAACAACCAACGAGCCACCTGCCACCTGCGACCTGCCACCTGCCACCTGCCACCTGCCACCTGCCACCTGCCCCCTGCCCCCTGCCCCCCGCCCCCTGCCACTTGCCCCCCCTCTCCCTCTACCTCCACATCCCTTTCTGCCAGCGCAAGTGCCCGTATTGCGATTTCAATACCTATGCCGGGCGCGAGGGGCGATACGAGGCCTATGCGCGGGCGCTGGCGGCGGATTTGCGGCGCGCGGGGCTGGCGATGGGCCGGCCGGAGGTTCCCACCGTCTTTTTGGGCGGCGGCACGCCCACGGTGCTGGAGTCAGAGCAGTTGCAGACGATCTTCGCCGGGCTGCGCGACGGCTTCCGCCCCCTGCCCCTGGCCGAGATCACCAGCGAGGCCAACCCCGGAGCGGTCGATCAGAGCCGCTTCGAGAGGCTGCGGCGGCTTGGCGTCAACCGGCTGAGCATGGGGGTGCAGTCGTTTGCGGGGGATGAGTTGCGCTTCCTGGGGCGCATCCACAGCGCCGGGGAGGCAGAAGAGGCGTTCGGGCTGGCCAGGCGGGCCGGGTTCGACAATATCAACCTGGATTTCATGTTCGGGCTGCCCGGCCAGCGCCCCGAAACCTGGCGGCGCACGCTCGATCAGGCCCTCGACCTCGGCCCCGAGCACCTTTCGCTCTACAGCCTGATCGTCGAGCCGGAGACGCCGCTGGCCGATTGGGTGGCGAGCGGCCGAGTGCCCGACCCCGACCCCGACCTGGCTGCCGACCTCTATGAGCTGGCCTGCGAACGGCTCCAAGCGGCCGGCTACGAGCACTACGAAATCTCGAACTGGGCGCGGGGGCCGCTGCTGGCAGATGGCTTGCCGGCCTACGCCTGCCGCCACAATCTGGTCTATTGGCGCAACCAGCCGTATCTGGGCTTTGGGCCGGGCGCGCATAGCTGGTGGGGCGGCAAACGCTGGTCGGTGGGGCGCAGTGTCGAGCACTACATCCGGGCGGCGGCCGTCCACACCCCGCCGCATGATTACGAAGAAGACATCTCCCCCGCCCTGGCCATGGGCGAGACGATGATGGTGGGACTGCGGTTACTGGGCGTGGGCGTGGAACGGGAGCCGTTCCGGCAGCGTTTTGGCCGCGAGGTGGCCGAGGTTTGGCCGGCGGAGTTGGCGGAGTTGGCAGCACGGGGGCTGATCGAGATCAGCGATGAGCGGGTGCGACTGACGCAGCGGGGGTGGCTGTTGGGGAATCAGGTGTTTGGGGCGTTTCTGCCGGAGGTTTGAAGGCTGTTTGACGGTAACTACCATTCTATGGTATCTTCTTCGCCATGAGCCAACGATTCAAGACCGTTTACTTCTCCGATTACCCGGCGGAATCGGCGCGCCGGAAGAATCTGACGCTGGCTTTCGGCGAAAAGGATGGTGATGTCTACGAGTTGGTGCAGGGGATGTCGAGCCACGAATTGCGAGAATTGATCGCTCATCCTAGCTTTACCTCGCTTCAACAGGCGGCTGCGGATGAGGAGCTTCCCATCAACACCTACTGCCTGCGCCTTTTGCGCCAAAAGCATCGCGCCCTACGCGAGACGTCGATCCAGCACCCTCTCCCCGGTCTTGCAGAGGCAGATTTCGTTTTCGAACCGATCCAGACGACGTTCAAGGGTAGCCAAACCGAACCGCTCCATCGTTGGTACCCTTTCCTGGAAGGTTATTCCCCCCGTTTCGTCGAGGAAATCCTTCGCCAACTTGCCCCTGATGCCATCCGCATCCTTGATCCTTTTGCAGGCGCGGGCACGACGCCGCTAACAGTTGCAAACCTGGGTCGTGAAGGATTCTATTGTGAGATCAATCCTTTGCTACAGTACCTGACCGGTGTCAAGCTGACTGCCTTGACCTTGACAGAAGCGGAACGAATCCGGATGGCCGGTCGGCTGCGCCAACAGGCTACTGAATTCGAGACTCATTTGGCGGCAGTCGACCGCGACGCGGCTTTGGAGCGCGCCTATAAGAAAACCTTCCGTGATAGCGTTTTCTTCGAAGATACGACCTATGATCAAATTTTGCGGGCGCGTACGCTCATCGATCGGCTTGCCTGCACCGAACCACAGATAGCGGGATTCCTGACAGTCGCAATACTTGCCAGTCTGCTTCCCGCCTCTCATCTCATTCGACGCGGGGATATAAGATACAAAACCAAAGAGGAAAGCAGAAAACATCATGCAGAGTTTACCTCGACAGTGAGGAGGCAGTTAGCTCTGTTAGCAGACGATTTGGAACATCTGAAGCCTGTTCCATACCGCCCGACGCTGATATGCGAAAATGCGCGCAATCTGGAGCATTTGCCAGGTCTCGAACTCGATGCCGTGATCACGAGTCCACCCTATCTCAACGGCACAAACTACTTCCGCAACACGAAAATCGAATTGTGGTTCCTCCGCTGCCTACAGTCAGCTGATGACCTGGCCGGTTTTCGAAACAAGGCCATCACCGCCGGCATCAACGATGTCACGGTGGGGAAAAGCAATGACATCGACGATGTGGCCGTGAGCGAACTTGTGGCGCGGCTGCAAGCCACGGCCTACGATTCGCGCATCCCGCGCATGGTTGCCAGCTATTTCGCCGACATGAAAGCCGTGTTTGCAGGGGTCAAGAAACACCTGAAAGCGGGCGCGATAGTAGCCGTGGATATCGGCGACTCGCAATATAGCGATATCCATGTACCGACCGATAGGCTACTGGCCGGCCTCTTGCAGGCACAGGGCTTTTTACTTGAGCGTGAGATCACCCTACGCAAACGAATTTCACGCAGCGGTCTGCCTCTGCGACAGGTTCTTCTTGTCTTTCGCTTCACTGAACCCGTGTCAATTGCCGTTCGCGAGAGGCAGCTCCGTCTCTTTCCCAGTTGGACTGAGGCTTGGGACAGGTTCAAGGAACGGCTTCCCCACCAGCAAGGTGATTTTGCCAAACGCAATTGGGGTCATCCACTGCATTCTTTGTGCTCCTACCAAGGTAAGATGAAACCTTCGCTGGCGGCCCACCTGGTGAAAACCTTCGCTCCAGCAGAGGGGACCATCCTCGACCCATTTGCCGGCGTTGGCACCATCCCCTTCGAGGCGGCCTTGCAAGGAGTCAGGTCGTGGGCGTTCGATATCAGCCCGACTGCCCTGCACATCACAGCTGCCAAACTCGGTCGATCGGATAGCGTGGCCTGCGAACAACTGTTGAAATCACTGGCAGGATTCCTGAGCAGCGAAGAAGTCACCGCTAAAGAAATAATGGCGGCGCAGGCAATTCACTTCAATGGTCCCCTGCCTTCTTACTTCGAGCAAGAGACATTTCGTGAGATTTTGCTGGCCCGACGCTATTTCCTGCAGCATCCACCTACGACGCCTTCCGCATCTCTGGTTCTGGCCGCCCTACTTCATATTCTGCACGGCAATCGGCCCTATGCCCTTAGCCGACGCTCGCATCCTATCACGCCTTTTGCGCCAACGGGCGATTTCGAGTATCGCCCGCTGATGTCGCGATTGCAGGATAAGGTCGCCAGGAGTCTGGCAGTGACGTATCCACAGGAGTTCACACCCGGCCAGGCTATCTTTCAGGATGCCACAACGTGGTGGCCACAGCCGGTGGATCGACTGGATGCCATCATCACCTCGCCGCCATTTTTCGATAGCACGCGTTTTTACCTTGCCAATTGGATGCGCCTCTGGTTCTGCGGTTGGGAGGCAGCCGATTTTCGTATTCGGCCACTTGCCTTTGTGGACGAGCGGCAGAAGACCAGCTTTGAGATCTACACACCGATCTTCCGACAGGCGCGAGAGCGGCTGAAAGATGATGGCGTGATGGTGCTTCACCTGGGGAAGAGTCACAAATGCGACATGGCCCAGGCGCTTGCACGTGTCGCCAGGCGATGGTTTGGTGTGGCCGATACTTTCTCAGAGAATGTCGAGCATTGCGAGTCGCACGGCATTCGTGACAAGGGCACAGTCGGGGAACACCAGTACCTGGTGCTCTACTGACCTCACTTCGTCAAGAAGTCGGGGACAGTGCTGGCATGCGCAAAGATGTCCGCCCCGGTCGTTTCCTGGATGAGTTGGCGTAGCTTTTTGATGTCATCGGGATAGGCAATCCACTGCTCGATAAAGCGGTCAACGTTCGCCAGGATGGACTCGATGGCTTTTGGATTCAACTGCGGCGGCCCGTCAAGCAGGTCATAATCAATGCTGGTCAGTCGAGCCAACGCCCTGAGTTGCTCTGGTTTGTAGAATTCCGAAGGCCACTTGTCGTGTTTGGCATTATTGCATTCGCTACACAAGAGTGTGGCGCTGGTCGTGTTCAGGGGCCATAGGTACTTCGCCGGCAAGGTGTGATCGAGATCGAAGCCCTTCGTACCGCGCGACCTGTAGACAAGCGGTTTTCTGCAGTTGAAGCACTGTCCGCCAAACCTCTCGAACACAGCATGGCTGCTAATCCTGCCTTCCTCGCCAGCGATCAAGTTGTACAGGCGCCGCCGCTGTGCTGCTTCGCGATGCTGATCACTCGTGCGCTTGGGATTCAGATCTGGGTTGATCAATGTGTTCTTGCAGACGCGACATTCAAGTTGACGCCCCGATCGGAATGATCGGCCGCCAGGCTTGTGCTTATGGAAGTTCTCCAACGGCTGAAGCCATTCACAGATTCGGCAATACTTCCAGCGCGCAGCCCGTTCGATCACATTCCCGCCGTTCTCCAAACCACATGTTGGACAAACGATAGCAATGGGCGTGTTGGCGGCGCGCTGTTCCTCAATCCAGTCCTCTGAAACTTTCAGCAACTGGTCGCAACCTGGTTGGAAGCACTCGAACACCCGCCAGACTTCGCTGGCGTTGACAACACCTGTTCCACGGATGCCGGTAATGTTGTGCGTTTCACGTCTGGGCATAGGTAATTCGTCCTGTTTGTTGGCTCCCGTCGAGTATACCTCCTATCGGCAAGGTTCCGGAAACGCAACGGGCCAGGTTGATCCGGTCAAATTCGGTCACGCCCATCTCTTGACAAGCGCAGTTGCTTGCCCTACTATCGCAGCATCGGTTACAAGCCCACAAAAGCAGGCGAATTCGGTCATACCCTTTTTGCAGTCAGCCGGCGTCAACCGTGATACCCAGCCAGCGCGAAGCGCTCATCCTCGGTCTTCTCAAGCAGAACGGCGTCGTCAGTGTCGCCGAAGTTTGCTCGCACTGCAATTGCTCGCCCGAGACGGCGCGGCGGGACTTGCGCCGCCTGGAGGAGCGGGGCGCGGCGGCGCGGACGCACGGCGGGGCGGTGTTGACGCGAGGGGGGATGCAGGTGCAGGCCAGGGGCAATGGTTCCGGCATCGCCGAAGCGCGCACGGCCTTGGTCGACCGCGCCGATGTCCTGGTCGTCACCGCCAAAGAGAGCAGGGCCATCCACCTGCTGGTCGAGCGCGGCCGCCGGGCGGGTCTGCCCATCATCGCCGAAGCGACCGGCTATCCGGGCGCCAAGAGTATCGTCGCCGTAGACAACTACCGCGCCGGCTTCGAGTTGGGACAGTGGGTGGCCGATCGCGGGCGCCAATGCCTGGGCGACGTCATCACAGCCCTGATCGTCGGCTATCACCAGCCCAACACCGAGGCGCGCACGCGCGGCTTCGAGGATGGCCTGCGCCATCTGCCTGCGCGCCAGCGCCGCTTGCTGCGCGTCGATGGCCAGGGGTTGCGCCAGGCATCGCGACAGATCACGGCCGATGCGCTCAGGCTGGACCCCGAAATCAATGTCATCTTCGGCATCAATGATGATTCGACCCTGGGTGCGCTGGATGCCTGGCGCGAGGCGGGCCTGCCCCTCGACCGACTGATCGTGGCCACGTTTGGCCTGGAGGGGAACAGCGCCCGCGAGTTGCTGGAGCAGGAGCGTCCGTACACCGTTGGCGTCGCCATGTTCCCCGAATTGGTGGGACGCACGTGCATCGATGCCGCCGTCTGCGCCTACCACAACTGCCCGCTGCCCGAACGCATCCTCACACCCTTCGCCATCGTCACGCCCGACAGCCTGGGCCGCTTTTATGAACGCGATGCCAGGACGGGTGATTGGCGGTTGAACTGGCAGGCGGCCGAGCAATTGCCCTCGGCCAGCGCCGGCTTCACCCTGACCAGCCAGTGTCAGGGCCGGCCCAAACCCCGTCGCATCGGCTATGTCCAGGTCTTCAGCTCGCACGAATGGTATCAGAACATGCGCCGGGCGATGGAGGAACACAGCCGGGGCCAGGGCATCACGCTCGAGGTTATCGACACCAGCCAGGATCTGGCGCAAGAGGTGGAGGCGCTGAAACAGGCCATCGGCCAGTCGGCGGCGCACTTCGTCCACGATGGCGATACGATTATCCTCGACGCCGGCAAGACGGCCGCCTATCTGGCCCGCTCGCTGCGTGGGCGCAACGGCCTTACCGTGATCACCAGTTCGCTGGCCGTGGCGGACGAACTGCGCGAGGAGCCGGGGATCACGCTGGTGCTGTCGGGAGGGGTGGCGCGGCGAGAGACGCAGGCGCTGGTCGGCCCCAATGCCGAGACGGCGTTTCACGGTCTGCGCGCCGACAAGGTCTTCCTGGCCGTCACCGGGGTCAGCCTGGGTTTTGGCCTCTCCAACACCAACATCGCCGAAGCCACCGTCAAGCAGCAGATGCTTGCGGCGGCGCGCGAGGTCATCGTCCTGGCCGATTACAGCAAGATCGGCGTCGAATCGCTGGTCAAGGTGGCGCCCATCGACGCCGTCCACCGCCTCATCACCGACAGCAACATCAGCGCCCACGACCGCCTGACCTTCACCCAGCGCGGGATAGAGGTGTCGATTGCGGAGGTTTGAGGAGGTAGGGGGACAAGTAGATAAGTAGACAAGTAGACAAGTAGACAGGTAGACAAGGAAACAATCAACAATCAACGTATCTGTTCACGTTCTGTCATTGCGAGGGGCGACAGCCGTCCTGAACGCAGTGAAGGAAGCAATCGCCAAATCGCCTGAGAAAGTTGGGGATTACTTACTTCGCTTCACTCAGTAGCCTACGGCCTCGCAATGACAGACAAGGTGAACTCTTACCTATCAACAATCAACAGTCAACCTGCCACCTGCGACCTGCCTCCTGCGACCTGCTTCTTTGGAGAGATGCCATGTCGAAGATCAAAACCATTTATCTGATCAGCCACACGCACACTGATATTGGCTATACCGATTATCAAGATACGGTCTTTCGCCAATTACTTGGATTTATCGACAAGGCTGTTGAACTGGGCGAAGCGACGGCAGATTATCCGCCGGAGGCGCGTTACAAATGGACTTGTGAAGTCAGCTCGTTTGTCGAGCGCTATTTCCGGGAACGACCCGCCCGCCAGGTGGATCGTTTCCTCGAACTACATCGCCGCGGACAGATGGCCGTGGCCGGCATGGCCTATCATTGGACGCCGCTACTTTCCACCGCCAACATGATCCGCTCGCTCTATCCCATGATGCGCTTGCGCCGCGACTATGGGCTGAAGATCGAATCGGCCATGCAGTGCGATGTGGATGGGGCCAGTTGGCTGTGGGCCGATGTCCTGCCGGCGGCGGGCATCAAGGGCTTCACGATGTCGATTAACATGTATCGCGGGCGACGGCCCGAACCCGACCTCAATCCGTTCTGGTGGGAAGGGCCGGGCGGCGGGCGGCTGCTGAGCTACAACGGCCCGCACTATCTCTATGGCATCTTCCGCTATGGCATCGGCGATTGGCAGAAGGTGGAAGAATTGCTGCCGCCGCAACTCGAGAAGCTGGAAAAACGCGACGATTATCCCTTCGATTATCTGTACGCGCAGGTGACGCACGCCGCCCGCGTGGACAATGGCCCGCCCACCGACAACCTGTCGGACTTCGTGCGCGACTGGAATGCCCAGGGCCGCACCCCGCGTATGGAATTTGTCACGGTCGACGACTTCATCAACATGCTCCACGCCCGCTACGCCGACAAACTGTTTACCTGGAAAGGCGACTGGGCCGACTGGTGGGCCGACGGCCCGGCGTCATCGTCGTACGAGACCGCGCTCAACCGCTCGACCGAAGAACTGCTCCCGCTCGTCGACTTGCTCTCGACCCAGGTGGACGTCCTCGACGACAAGCTGATCGAAGAAGCGTACAACGCCGTCGCCCTCTACGACGAGCACACCTGGGGCGGCTTTGCCAGCACCCGGCAGCCACATTCCGCCTTCACCCGCGCCATCTTCAATCACAAATCGGGCTACGCCTACCGCGGCTACGGTTTGACGCATGAACTCCTGGCCGAAGGCGGGCGGGCGTTGGTGCGCAAGACCACCGGCGTCGTGCCCGAAGGCGAGAAGTGGCGGCGGTGGGGCCAGTACGTCTCCTCTGACCCCTCCTCGGACCCCGGCGCCCACCGCTTCCTCGTCGTCAATCCGCTGTCGTGGACGCGGCGCGTCCGCTATCCCCTGCCGCCCGACATCGGCGGGGCCGCGCCCTATGCCGTCTTGGAGATGTTCCTGGTCGATAATTACCGCGAGGGTTCGCCGCTGGCGACCAAGGGCGCGGCCAGCATGATGGTGGACGCCACCCTGCCGCCGTTCGGCTATCAGGTCGTGGATTACAGCGAAGTGACCGCCGGCCAGGATATGTGGGCCGGCGACGGTGTGATCGAGAACCAATGGTATCGGGTGCGCGTCGATGCGCAGACCGGCGGCCTGGCAAGCTGGTACGACAAAGAGCTGGGGCGCGAACTGGTCAATCAGGATTCACCGTGGCGGCTGGGCCAGTACATCTACGAATGGATCGACAGCCCCGCCGACCGCCTGACCATGTTCTCATTCAACTATTACGACGAGAACTTCGGCGACCGCTTCACCGATACGCCTTTCCGCCGGCAAGGGCCGAGCCGCGTGGAGGTGATGCCGGCCCGGGTCGAGCCTAGCCGAGCGGTGGTGGAAGTGCGCATCGCTGGGCCAGGCATCAAATCGGGGCGAGTGCGCTATTCTTTGCCCGGCCACGAAAAGGCGCTCCATCTCGACTTCGTGCTGGATAAAGAGTTCCGCACGCTGGCCGAGGCTGTGTACATTCCTTTCCCCATCGCCTTCGACCAGCCCAAGTTCCATCTCGATCTCAACGGCGTGCCGCTGGAGCCGGAGGCCGAGCAGTTGCCCGGCAGCTGCCGCGACTGGTATGGCATCCACCGCTGGGCCGAAGTTGGCGATGGCGAGGTTTCGGTCGTGCTGGCGCCCCTCGACGCTCCGCTCGTGCAGGTGGGCGGCATCACCACCAGCCGCTGGGCCTGGCATCTGGACACACGCGCGGCCACGCTCGTCTCTTGGGCCTTGCAGAACCATTGGGACACGAACTTCAAGGGCAGCCAGGGCGAAGAACTCCTGTTCCGCTACCGGCTCACCTCGCGGCCGGGTTACGATGCCGCTGCCAGCAGTCGCTTTGCCATGGAGATGGCCGTGCCGCCCTTGATCGTGCGCGCGGCCGGCGCCGACGCCAGCCTGAACGGCCAATTCCTGCAAGTTAGCCCAGAAGGCGTGGCCGAAGTCCAGATCAAACGCGCCATCGATGGTCGCGGCGTCATCATCCACGCCTCCAACCTGAGCGAGGCTGCCCAAGAGCTATCGTTGAGCTTCCCGGCCGTGCACCTTGCCGGCGCCTGGGGGTGCTCGGCCATCGAGGAGGACGGCGACGCCCTGCCCATCGCTGGCGATACGGTCACGCTCGCGCTCGCCGCTCGCTCGGTCGCCTTCGCCCGCGTCACCTTCGCGTCGTAACAGTCAACAGCCAACAGTCAACAATCAACAGTCAACGACTGACCTGCCCCCTGCCCCCTGCCCCCTGCCCCCTGCGACCTGCGACCTGCCACTTGCCACTTGCCACCTGCGACTTGCCACCTGCCACCCATGCCCCTCGCCCTCCCTCGCAATCACGGCTGCCGCATCTCCGACGCCTGGACGTATCAGGGTCTGCGCACGCTCATCCTCGAAAACGAGCTGCTGCGCGTGACTGTCCTGCTCGATAAGGGCAGCGACATCGTCGAATTCCGCTACAAGCCGCTGGATCTCGATTTCCTGTTCTTCGCCCCGCCCGGCATCCGCAACCCCAACCACGGCCTCGTCTCGGCGCCGTCGGGCGGGCCGTTCCTGGATTACTTCAGCGGTGGCTGGAACGAAGTCCTGCCCAACGGCGGCCCGCTCGTGAACTACAAGGGGGCGGAGCTAGGCCAGCACGGCGAGGTCAGTCTGATCCCGTGGGAGCACACCATTTTGGAGGATGCGCCCGATCGGGTTTCCGTTCGACTCTGGGTGCGGCCGCTGCGCACGCCGTTCTTCCTGGAGAAGACCCTCTCGCTGGAACCCGATCGGGCGGTTCTCACCCTCGACGAACGGCTTGTGAATGAGGGGGGCGAGGCCATGCACGCCATGTGGGGCCAGCACATCGCCTTTGGTCGTCCGTTCCTCGATGAAGGCGCAGTGATCGACGCGCCCGCTCGCAAATTCATCGTCCACGAGGCCATGCCCGGCTACGAGCCGCGGCGCTTCCAGCCCGGCGCTGTGGCCGGCTGGCCGCTGGTCCCCACGCCTGCCGGTGGGGTGGAGGATGCCAGCCGGGTGCCAGCCTTTGGGGCCGTCCAGGCGCAGGAGATGGCCTATCTGGCCGAGCTGAGCGATGGCTGGTATGCCATCACCAATCCGCAAAGGCAGGCCGGCTTCGGCGTGCGCTTCGACCCCACTCTGTATCGATACGTGTGGTACTGGCAGCAACTCGGCAACGTGGCCCAGGGCTACCCATGGTGGGGCCGTGTGCACACCACCGCTCTCGAGCCGTGGACGAGCTATCCCACCAGCGGCCTGAACACGGCCATCGCCAACGGCACCGCCCTCCTCCTGCAACCCGGCCAGGAGATCACCACCCGTTTTCTGGCCGTAGCCTACGCCGGCAGCCAGCGCGTGGCCGGAATCTCAGCCAACGGCGATGTGTTCCGTGTTCCGTAATACGTGTTCCGTGTTCCGTGTTCCGTGATATGTGAAAACAGCCGTTGCTTGTTGGTAACTCGTAACTGGAAACTGGTTATTGGTAACTGGTTATTGATTACCGATTATTGGGTACCAATTACCAATTACTGATTACCGCTCCCTACTCACCCCTTACTCCTTACTCCCTACTCCCTACTCCCTACTCCCTACTTCCTACTCCCCTCCCATGCTCCCCACCCAAACCGCCATGCTGAACGCGTGGCACGCTGGGCTGATGATCCCGGCTTTCAATGTCCCCTATCTGCCCATGATGCAGCCCGTGATCCAGGCTGTGGTCGATCAGGACGCGTTCGCGCTGATCGAAGTCGCCCGGCTGGAATGGATCAAATTCGAGGCCCAGAGCCAGGCGGCCGTCAGGGACGAATTCAGGCGCTGGCAGCAGCCAGATCATGTCCGCCTGCATCAAGATCACGTGCCCGTGATCGACGAGGACAACCTGCACGTCGATTTCCTCAGCATCCTGCAAAGCGCCATCGATCTGGGCTACCACTCGGTCATGGTCGATGGCTCGCGGCTCTCGCTGGAAGACAACATCGCCGCCACGCGGCAGGCCGTCGAGTTGGCGCACGCGGCTGGCGTCCCCTGTGAAGCCGAACTGGGCGCGGTGCTGGGCCACGAGGCGGGGCCGCTGCCGCCATATGAGGAGCTTTTCGCTTCGGGCCAGGGCTTCACCGCGGTGGAAGAGGCACGGCGCTTTGCTGCCGAAACCGGTTGCGACTGGCTGTCAGTCGCCATCGGCAACATCCACGGCGCCATCTCTGGCCTGGCCAAAGACCAGAAAAAGGTCGAAGCCCGGCTTAGCCTCGACCATCTGGCGAAACTGCGCCAGGCTACCGGCGTGCCGCTGGTTTTGCACGGCGGGTCGGGCGTGCGCCGCGACGACGTGCTGGCGGGTGTGAAGCTGGGCATCGCCAAGATCAACATCGGCACCGAAATCCGCCAGGCCTATGAACAGAAGCTGCGCGAATCCGGCAGCACCGCCGCCGCCCAAGACGCCTGTTACGAGCGTACAGTCTGGGTGATCCGAGATTACTTTGGACTGAACGGCAAGCGCAGCATCATCACCGGCGGTCCTTCGCTTCGCTCAGGATGAACGAGATGACAAAGATCAACACGGTCTACATCATCGGCCACACCCATACCGACATCGGCTACACCGACCACCAGCCGACGCTGTTCCGCCGCCACGCCGACTATCTCGACCGGGCGGTGGAATTGTGCGAAGCCACGGCCGATTACCCGGCCGAGGCGCAGTTCAAATGGACGTGCGAGCTGGCTTCGACGGTCGAGAACTTCCTGCGTACGCGCAAGCCGGCCCAAATCGACCGTTTCCTCAAGCTGCACCACGAAGGCCGCATCGCCGTCAACGCCATGGCCTTTCACTGGACGCCGATGCTGTCGCCGGCGGCGATGGTGCGCTCGCTCTACACGGCCCGCCGCCTGCGCCACGAATACGGCATGAACGTGGCGTCGGCGATGCAGTGCGATGTGGACGGCGTGAGCTGGCTGTGGGCCGATCTGCTGCCGGCCATGGGCATCCAGGGTCTGACGATGTCGATCAACACCTATCGCGGCGCCAGACCCCGCCCCGAGCTGATCCCGTTCTGGTGGGAGGGGCCGGGCGGGCGCCGCTTGCTGACGTTCAACGGCCCACATTACGCCTACGGGCTGTTCTTCTACGGCCTGGGCAGCGTCGAACAGGCCGAACGCCTCTTGCCGGGCGTGATCCAACGGCTGGAGGCTCGCGATGACTATCCTCTCGATTTCCTCTACGGCCAGGTTACGCATCCGGCGCTGGTCGATAACGGCCCGCCCTACGCCGTCCTCTCGCACATCGTTCGGGAATGGAACGCCTCTGGGCGCAGCCCACGCCTGGTTTTCACCACCATCGATGGCTTCCTGTCCATGCTCAACGAGCGCTACGCCAATTCGGGCGGGGAGACCCAAGGTGGGGGAACTCAGGGCGGGGAGACCCCGCCCCTACCGGTGTGGCGCGGGGATTGGGCCGACTGGTGGGCCGACGGCGTCGGTTCATCGGCTTACGAGACGGCCATCGCCCGCAACACCGAGGCGTTGCTGCCGGCGGTCGATCTGTTGGCCACGCAGGCCGGCGACCTCGACCCGGCGCTGATCGAAGAAGCCTATCGCCACCTCTCGCTGTACGACGAACACACCTGGGGCTCGTTCAACAGCATCGGCCAACCCTATTCGCCGCTGACCAAAGCGCAGTGGAACGCGAAGGCTGGCTTCGCCTACGATGGCTTCGGCCTGACGCATGAGTTGCTGACGCAAGGCGGTCGCAGGCTGGCGCGCAAGCTCACGGGCCGCGCCCCCGAAGGCGAAACCTGGCGGGCGTGGACACAGGGTCAGGCCGAGGCAGTCGCTGCGGACGAACGCGACCGCTTTATCGTGATCAATCCCTTGTCCTGGAGCCGTCGCTTCGTCTGCCCGGTGCCGCCCGATGGCGGCGGCCGCGCCCCCGACAACATCCTCGATGCTTTCTGGATCGACAACTATCGCGACAGCTATCCGCGAGACATTTCCGGCGACAACCCCAAGCCGTTCAAACCTGAGGAGACGCCGCTGGTGGACATGACCTTGCCCGCCTTCGGCTATCAGGTCGTGGCCCCGACCCTCCCCGCCCTCGCGGGCGACGCCAGGGCCGGCGAGGGCGTGATCGCCAACCGCTGGTATCACGTCGAGATCGACCCCGCCACCGGCGGCCTGACAAGCTGGTTCGACAAGGAGCTGGGTCGTGAGCTGGCCGGTCGCGGCCCCTGGCGGTTTGGGCAGTACGTCTATGAGCTGACGGCCGGCAGTGAAGGCCGCCGGGCGCTCTTTGCCGGCGACTTCACGCAGGAGTGGTTTGGAACCCCGCGCCGCGATACGCCGTTCCGGCGCTATGGGCCGGACCAGGTGACGGTCGGCCCCGCTCATGTCGATGGCATAGGCGTCAGCGTCGAGGTCTTCGTGCAGGCGCCGGGCGCTCGTTCGTTGCGCGTGCGTTACAGCCTGCCGCATCATGAAAAGGCGCTGCACATCGACATGGTGATCGACAAGGAGCATGTCACCGACCCGGAGTCGATCTACATCATGTTTCCCACCGCCCTGCACGAGCCCACCTTCCATCTCGACCTGAACGGCGTGCCGCTCACACCGGAGGCGGAACAACTGCCGGGGAGCTGTCGCGATTGGTATGGCATTCAGCGCTGGGCCGAGGTTTCGGATGATCAGGCATCGATCGTGCTGGCTCCTATCGATGCGCCGCTGGTGCAGGTCGGCGGCATCCAGACCGGGCGCTGGCTCGACCACTTGGACGCCCAAAACGCCACGCTCGTCTCCTGGCCGGTCAACAACTATTGGACGACCAATTTCCAGGCGGCGCAAAACGGCGAATTGCTGTTCCGCTATCGCCTGACCTCGCGGCCCGCCTACGACCCCGCCGCGGCCAGCCGCTTCGCCGCCGAACAACTTGTCCCGCCGGTCATTGTGCGCGTGCCGGGCGCTGAAGCAGGCCGGTCGGGCCAATTCCTGCGGGTCGAGCCAGAGGGCGTGGCGGATGTGCAGATCAAACCGGCTGCGGATGGGCGTGGGTTGATCGTGCACGCATTCAATTTGACGCCAGAAGCCCAATCGCTCAGCCTGACATTCCCATCGGCCCAGCCAACCGCAGCCTGGGTCTGTTCGCCGATCGAAGAAGATGGCGAAGCACTATCGCTTTCCCCGGAAGGCATGCGCTTGCAGGTCTCGCCTCGTTCCCATGCCTGCGCCCGCGTTGTCTTCATTGCCTGATTTCGCCCGCGCTGACTCGCCCAAACCACTATCCCAAGGAGATTGCCATCACTCACACGCCCATCCCATCTTCTGCCCCACCCACTCGACCAAATTCCACTTTCTCACCCGCTCGCGGTGCCACCACCGCCCCGCTACTCCATCGAAGGAGGAGAGCCATGCAACACAATCGCCGAATCTACCTCATCATCGCCGTCCTGGCCGTCCTGAGCATGCTGCTGTCAGCCTGCGCCGCTGCACCGGCTGCGGCGCCGACCGCTGCTCCTGCCGCCACCGAAGCGCCCGCCGCCACCGAAGCGCCCGCTGCTACCGAAGCCCCTGCTGCCACCGAGGCTCCTGCCGCCCCAGAAGCCAAGATGCTCGAGATGTACCACGACAAGGCAAGCTGGGAGCAGAACACCAATACCATGGGCGAGATGGCAGCCGGTGACATCGGCGTCGGCTGGAAAACGGTGCCTTTTGCCGACACAACCAACTATCAGGCTACGGTGCGTGCGGCTCTCGGCACTGATGCCGCACCCGATCTGTACACCTGGTGGTCGGGCTACCGGATGGAAGACATCGTCAAAGCTGGCGCCGCCGCCGACCTGACCGACGTCTGGAAGAAGTATATCGACTCCGGCGAATACACCCAGGATGTGGCCAACGCCTTTGCCTTCGACGGCAAGGTCTACGCCGTGCCCCTGCTGACTGCCAACTGGGTCGTCTACTACAACAAGAAGTTCTTCGATCAGAATGGCTGGAAAGCGCCCACGACTTGGGATGAGTTCATGAAGCTGAATGATGAACTCAAGGCCAAAGGCGTCACCCCCATGGCTGTGACTATCGATGGCCGCTGGCCTGCTTTCATCATGTTCGAGGAAATGGTGTTGCGCACCGCCGGGCCTGATTTTTACAACAAGCTGGTCTCTGGCCAGGCCAAGTACACCGATCCCGAAGTCGTCAATGCCATGACTGTCTGGAAGGACATGATTGAAAAAGGTTACTTCACCGATCCAGGCATCCCCTTCGGCACGGGGGAGAATGCCATCCTGCC
This sequence comes from Caldilineales bacterium, assembly GCA_019695115.1. Classification (GTDB taxonomy): domain Bacteria; phylum Chloroflexota; class Anaerolineae; order J102; family J102; genus SSF26. The sequence continues at coordinate 72,961 of JAIBAP010000018.1, forward strand.
CCTGTTCCAGCAAGGCAAGGTCGCCATGATCCCCATCGGTGACTGGTACTCATCGACCCTGGTCGGTGGCGGCTTGAAACCCGGCGAAGACTACGACGCCTTCATCATGCCTAACATGGACTCCAAGCTTCCGCCCGCCCTGTTCTTCGAGGCTGGCCCCTTGCTGGTCGGCGAGAAAAGCCCCAACAAGGCCGATGCTATCAAGGCGGTCGAGTGGTGGATGTCGGTGGCGGCGCAGAACAAGTGGAGCGAGCTGGCCGGCTTCACCTCGGCCAACGCCAACGCCGATCCCGCCAATGCTGTGGGCGCCGGCATCCAGAAGTGGATTGCCGACAACAAGGCTGTCAAAGTGCAGCGCTATTGGGAAGCCACCCCACCCGACATCGTCGAATTCGCCGTGGATGAACTCGGTCGGTTCATGACCGACCCCAGCACGATGGACGAGGTGCTGAAGAACATTCAGGCCAAGGCTGACGAAGTCTGGGCCGCGCGCCAGTAACGCAACAAGCAGTCAGGTGCGACGCACCTCGCAGGTGCGTCGCACCTCCCCCACCAGACAGGAGGGCACCGACCGTGGCCGCAGAAACAGCAATGACCCGCCACCCTGCCTCGCGCACCGCGGGCCAGAAAGCGTGGGATCGAATCGAGCCGTATCTCTACCTCAGCCCGGCATTGATCGTGGTTGGCGTCTTCCTGCTATACCCTGTCGTCTACACCCTGTACATCAGCCTGACCAAATGGGATGGACTCACGCCCCCCGTCTTTATCGGCCTCCAGAACTATGTTCAGGTCTTCAAGGCGTCGATCTTTCGCACCTCCTTTCTCAATTCCGTGCTGTGGGTAGCGGCGACCCTGGCGCTCCCGGTAGCCCTCGGCTTGTTACTGGCCCTATTGGTCAATCGCATCCCCTTCCAGGGCTTCTACAAAGCCATCTTCTATTTGCCTTATGCCATCTCGGCCACCAGCGTGGCCGTTCTGTGGAGTTTTCTCCTATCGCCCGTGGGCATCTTCAATGAGGGACTGCGAGCATTGGGCTTGGAATCCTGGACAAAGTCATGGCTTATCACGCCGCCCTGGCACAATATCGCCATGATCATCGCCTACACCTGGCTTTCGACCGGTACGAATATGATTCTGTTCCTGGTTGGTTTGCAGAGTATTCCTACCGAACCGGTCGAAGCTGCCAAGATCGACGGCGCCAACGGTTGGCAGGCATTTTGGAAGGTTATCTTCCCCCTTCTCCGTCCGATCACGACGGTCGTCGTCACCGTTGCCGTGGTCAACGGCTTCAAGGTCTTCGACTTGATCTGGGTGATGACGCAAGGCGGACCTTATCGCTCATCCGAGACACTGGCGATCACAATGTACCGCGAGGCGTTCGTCTCGTTTCGTCTCGGCTATGGCGCCGCCATCGCCGTAATCCTGTCTTTCATCGTCATCTTCTTCTCGATCTTCTACCTGCGCTCCATCTTCCGCCGGGAGGAATGAGCCATGCCTTCGCGTCGAACTCTCACCCGTACGATCCTCGTCATCTCCCTGACGATCATGGTCATCGTCTGGCTCACCCCACTGGGTATTTCGTTCATGACCTCCCTGAAAAGCAACGTAGAATACGCGCAAACGGCCAGATGGGAGTTGCCGAAGCAGATCGCTCTCAAACAAAACCTCCTTTTCGCCTGGAAGACGGGGCGTCTTGACAGTGGTTTTGCCCGTAGCCTGCTTTATGCCGGTGTAGGAGCAGCGATGGCCATCGTGCTGGCATCACTTGCCGGCTTCGCCCTGGTGCAACTGAAAATCTGGAATGGCTTTTTTTGGTTCCTGTTGATATATAGTGGCACAATATTTCCTTTTCAGATGTATCTTCTGCCATTATTCTACTTTTATCAAAAGACAAACCTATACGATACGAAAATAGGAATGCTACTATTTTATACCGCAATTGCTATCCCATTTTGTCTTTTTGTTCTTAGGAATCAATTTACCACAATATCTCACGAGATCATAGAAGCGGCAAAAATGGATGGCCTTTCGAATTTCGGTATCTATATGCGCATGTACTTGCCGCTCTCGATCCCAGCCATTGCTGCACTCTTCCTGTTCCAATTCACCTGGATTTGGAACGACCTGTTGTTTGGCATCACGCTGGCCAAATCTCCCGATGTGCGCCCGATCATGGCCGGCTTGGCCAGCCTTCGTGGCAGCTATTCCGCCGACAACACTCCCGCCGTCCTCGCCGGCGCCCTCATGGCCTCCCTCCCCACCGTCATCATCTTCATCGCCCTCGGCCGCTACCTCTTGCGCGGCATGACCCTCACCACCAGCGGTGAATAAGTCGCAAGTGGCAGGTGGCAGGTTTGATATGAGAACAACCTGCCACTTGCCACTTGCGACTTGCCACCTTGTCTACTTGTTTCCTCGTCTACCTCCTCCTGAGACCCATCCCATGCCCTCCCCCATGACCAGCGCCGAGCGCGTGCTCGCCGTCATCCGCCGCCAGCAACCCGACCGCATCCCCACCTTCGAGTGGGACATCGACCCCGACCTGATCCACCACATGACCGGCGGCGGCAGCTATGACGACTTCATCGAACAATTCGATCTGGACGCCGTCATGTGCGGTCCAGACTACATCAAGCAGCCACTGCCTGACGGCAACCTGATCGACGAATGGGGCGTGACGCGCACGCGTGGGCACGAGGCCTATGCCATGGCCGTGGATGAGTTCGCCCCGATCAAAAGCTGGGCCGACCTGGAGAAGTGGAACCCGCCCGATCCCCATGCTCCCCATCGTTTCGAATCGATGAAACGCCGCGTCGCACGCTTCAAAGGCAAGCGCGCCATCTTCGTGCAATTGCGCGACGTGTGGTCGAACCCGCGCGACCTCCTCGGCTATGCGCAGCTTTTCGTCCTCTGCAAAAAGCAGCCGGATTTGGTCGAGGCCTTGGTCGAAAGGTGCGTCAACCAGAGCATCGGCCTGCTGGAACACGCCGCCGAGCTAGGGGCCGAGGTGGTGATGTCGGGCGACGACATCGCCGACAACCGCCGCACCATGATCTCGCTGACCATGTGGGAAAACATCTTTATGCCCCATTTCCGGCGCTGGGTGCAGGCCATCCACGACCACGGCCTTTATTACTGGAAACACAGCGACGGCAACCTGATGGAAGTGCTGGACGAATTGGTCGATGCCGGCATCGATGGCATCGACCCCATCGACCCCCTGGCCAAGATGGACCTGGCCACGGTGAAAGAGCGATGGGGCAACCGCGTGGCGATCAAGGGCAACGTCGACTGCGCCTTCCTGCTGATGGACGGCCCGGAGGAAGACGTGGTCGAAGCGGTCAAGAACTGCATCCGCATCGCCGGGCCGGGCGGCGGCTATGCCTGTTCCTCCAGCAACTCTATCCACTCCGGCGTCCGTCCCGATCTTTATGTGGCCATGCTGAACGCCATCCGCGAGTACGGCGTGTATCCGCTCGATATGGACAGGCTGGCGCCGGCAAAGGGGTAGACGGTTTTTGCCACGAATGGCACGAATGATACGAATTGAACAACATATCAGGGAATAATTCGTGTCATTCGTCCAATTCGTGTCATTCGTGTTAGATCAGTCTCTATCGATCAGACCTCGATCATGAGCACAACCATCCGCGTCTTGAACGAGGATATCCCCAACTTCCGCCATTGGCGGCAGACGGCGGAGGCATTCACGCGGGCGACGGGCATTCGGGTGGAGTTCGAGTATCTGTGGCTGAACGACTACTGGGAAGCGATCATGGCCGCCTACACCCAGCGGGCGGGCGAGTTCGATGTCATCGCCACCGACGAGATGATCCTGCCGCTCTACGCCCGCCACGGGGCTGTGACGCCGCTCGATGCGTTTGTGCGCCGTGATGGCTTCGACCTCTCGCCCTTCAGCCCGGAGGCGGTGAAATGTGCGACCGTAGATGGGATGCTCTACGGCATCCCCTACTCGAACATGTCGAACATCCTCGTCTACCGGGCCGACCTGTTCGAGCGTTACGGCTTCACGCCCCCGCGCACGCTGGCCGAACTGCGGCTGGCGGCGGTGGAGATCAGGGGGGCGCTGGTGGCCGACGGGCGGGGCGAGGTCTATGGCCTGATCGCCCGCGGCAAGCCGGGGGCCGGGGCCAACGTCTGGATTCTCGGCTCGACCATCGCCCCTTGCTTCGGCGCCCGCTGGTACGATGACGACGGCCGGCCGGCGTTCAATGGCCCGGCCATGGTGCAGGCCCTGAGCTACTACGCCGGCCTGTTGCAAGCCGCGGCCCCACCCGATTCCGCTGAGATCGATTGGTACAACGGATCGGAGCGTTATTTCCGCGGCGAGGCGGCCATGTTCATCGAGGCGGCCTCGGAGATCGGCAAATGGTATGACCTGAAATCGCCCATCGCCGAACTCTCGCGGGCGGCGCTCGTCCCGGCCGGCCCCGGCGGCGACCGGCACGCCGGCCTCTACGCGCCCGCCTGGAACATTCCCGCCGCCTCGCGCCAGCCCGAAGCCGCCTGGCAGTTCATCCGCTGGGCCGCCGGCCCCGAACCGGCTGCCATCGACCTGCTCAGCGGCCACATCGAACAAGCTCGCTTCTCCGCCCTGCTCGACCCCCGCGCCCGGCAACGCTACCCCGATGATTTGGTGGACGCCGTCATCGTCACCCGCGCCTTCGCCCGCAACGAGCGCCATGTCGAGGATGCCTGGCTGCCGGTGGGCGACGCCTTCGGCCAGGCCATCGCCGACGCCATCGCCGGCCGCCAATCGGCCCAGGCCGCCCTCGACGAAGCCCAACGCAAGATCGAAGCAATCCATCTATTTCATCACGAATGACACGAATGAACGAATGTCACGAATAGAAGATTAGTACTTCAAATGCATTTTACACAAAGACACAAAGAACACGAAGAAAACACAAAGTAATGATGTCTATTACCGTCTTTGTGTCACTTTTGTGATATCTGAGTCCTTATCATGGCTTTCCAGTTTTCATATCCACTGAGTCGTAAAGCGTCAGAGCGCTAATTATGTCATGCTGAGTGAAACGAAGCATCTGCGGGTCGATCACACAAGGTTGTTGCAGAGGAATTCCAGCGAAGCATCCATTCGCTACGCTCAGGACAGGTTCTCGCGTGGGCCATCCAAATCTCATGAATTGTATGATGCCTTTCCGTTAGTGCTGAGCTAAGACGCGCGAGAACCTGTTCCTTCACTGTGTTCAGGACAAGCTCTGAGTGTAGCGAATGGATGCTTCGCTGGTATGGTCTTCACCATGTGAGTTGGCCGGTTAACCCGCAGATGCTTCGTTTCACTCAGCATGACACACTATCGAGGAGTTTTCTTGCATCAAATGAGAAACGGAAAACCCTGAGTCCTTATGTTCTTCTTTCTCTTTCCAGGGAAGATTCTCTTGTTGCAGAGATAATACCAGTTATCATATAAAAGACAAAAATTCGTATTATTCGTAAAATTCGTGTCATTCGTGTTAGATCAATGCCTGTCTATCCCGATCTTTTGCACTTCTGGAGACAAGCCTGTGGCGCAGAACTACTTCATCGGCATCGACAACGGTTCCAGCTTCACCAAATCCTCGATTATCGACACCGAAGGCCATGTGCTGGCCGACGCCAGGCGCGACACCCATCCGCACCAACCCCGCGCCGGCGTGGCTGAGTACGATGGGCCCACCCTGCTGCGGGCGATGTATGAATCGGTGGCCGAGCTGCTGCAAAAGTCGGGAGTAAAGCCAGAGGCGGTGGCGGCCGTCTGTCTCGACGCCATGATCAGCGGCACGATGGGCGTCGACGACGCCGGCGACGCCACCACGCCCTACACCACCACCCTCGACCAACGCTTCACACCCCAGCTCAACCGCATCCTCGACCGTTTCCACGACCCCATCCGCGAGCTAACCGGCTCCGGCCAGCCCACCATCGCCCCCAAGATGCTGTGGATCCGCGAAGAATTCCCGGACGTGTACCGGCGCACGGCCAAGTTCGTCACCATCAGCGGCTACCTGTTGGGAAAGATGGCCGGGCTGACAGCCCAGGACGCAGTCGTCGACACCACCTATCTTTGGGCCACCGGCCTCGCTGACGCGCAAAACTACGTCTGGTCCGATGATCTCTGCCGGATGATGGATCTGCCGGTGGACAAGCTGCCGCGCATCGTGCGCTCTTTCGACATCATCGGCGGCGTGTGCGCCGAAGCCGCCGCGGCCACCGGCCTGCGCCAGGGCACGCCGATCGTGGCCGGAGCCGCCGATCAGTCGGCCGGATACATCGGCGCTGGCATCACCAAAGCCAACCGCATGGCCTCCAACTCCGGCACCTATCCCGTCCTGGCCATCTGCACCGACCAGTTCCGGCCCGACATGCAGAATCGCATGTCCGAGATCATCCCCTCCGTCATCCCCGGCCTGTGGAACCCCACCTCCTACATCATCGGCGGCGGCCTCAGCCATCACTGGTTCCAGGAAACCTTCGCCCACGCCGACGAGATGGAAGGCCAGGCGCAGGGCAGGTCGGTCTACGAGGTTTTGGATGACAAAGCCGCCGCCTTGCCGCCCGGTTCGGAGAAACTGATCTTCCTCCCCCATTTGGGCGGACGCGCCTGCCCCATGAATACCGACCTCAAGGGCGCCTGGTTCGGCTTCACGTGGACGCACCGCCGCCAGCACTTTTATCGCGCCATCCTCGAAGCCATCGCCTATGACCAGTTCCTCCAGCTTCAGGCCTATCGCGCCAGCAACCCCGATCTGCAGGTCGCAGAGATCACAGCCTACGGCGGCGGAGCCAAGAGCGCGCTGTGGAACCAGATCCGGGCGGACGTGATGGGCCTGCCGCTGGCCTTGCTCGGTCGCGAAGACCTGGCCCCCATCGGCAACGCCATCCTGGCCGGCTACGCCCTGGGCCTGTACGACGACATGGCCGCCGCCGCCGAACGCTTCGTCACCCCCACCGCCCGCGTCGAACCCGACCCCGCCCGCCACGAACACTACCGCCCCCTGGTCGATTTCTACGCCCGCCTCCTGGCCGCCTCCGAACCCCTCTTCGCCGACCTGGCCGTTCTCTAATTCGCGCCCAACTTCAACACAAAGACACAAAGGGCACAAAGAGAACACAAAGATTTGGTTAGCTGAAACCCGGAAAGGCAGAGGGCGCAGGGCGCAAGTGGCAAGTCGCAAGTCGCAAGTCGCAAGTTCTTCTTACAAGCCACCTGCCATCCTTCGCTGTGCTCAGGACAAGCTCTGCCACCTGCCACTTGTCTACTTACTTCCTTATGTCAACTCCCCTCGATGTCGTCGTCGCCGGGCACATCTGCCTGGATGTCATCCCTGACCTTCACGGCTCGGCCGGCCAGACCGCCGAGCAAATCTTCCGGCCCGGCCGGCTGGTGCAGGTCGGGCCGGTCGCCTTCTCCAGCGGCGGCCCGGTCTCGAACACCGGCCTGGCCCTGAACCGGCTGGGGGTGCGGGCGCAGCTCATGGGCAAAGTCGGCCCCGACGCCTTTGGCGACGCCATTCGGGGCAAGATCAGCGCCTTCGACCCGCACCTGGCCGATGGCATGGTGGTGGATCCAGCTGCCCACACCTCCTACACCGTCGTCATCAACCCGCCCGGCATCGACCGCATCTTCTTCCACTATCCCGGCGCCAACGACGACTTTTGCGCCGCCGACGTGCGCTATGATGTGGTGGCCCAGGCCCGGCATTTCCACTTCGGCTACCCGCCGATCATGCGCTCGATGTACCGCCACGATGGCGCCGAACTAACCGAGATCTTCCGCCGGGCCAAAGCCACGGGCGTCACCACCTCGCTCGACATGTCCTTGCCCGACCCAGCGTCGGCCAGCGGCCGGGCCGATTGGCGCGCCATCCTGACCCGCACCCTGCCCTTTGTCGATATCTTCATGCCCAGCGGCGAAGAACTGCTGTTCATGCTCTACCGTGCGCGCTACGACGAATTGCACGAGACCGCCGGCGGCGACCCGCTGCTGTGGTTCACACCCGATCTGCTCTCTGGGCTTGGGCTGGAACTGCTGGACATGGGCGTGAGGGCGGCGATGATCAAACTGGGACACCGGGGCCTGTATCTGCGCACGGGCGACGCCGCGGCCATGGCCGGTCTGGGCAAGACGAGGCCGGGCGATGTGGCGGCCTGGGCGCAGAAAGAACTGTGGGCGCCGGCCTTCCGGGCGAACGAGGTGGGGGCCACGGGTTCAGGCGACTCAGCCATCGCCGGCTTCCTGGCCGCTTTCCTGCGCGGCCTGGCGGCCGAAGAGACGGCGATCATGGCCACGGCCGTGGGCGCCTGCAATGTCGAGGCCGCCGACGCCCTCAGCGGCATCCGCACCTGGGAGGAGACGCAAGCGCGGGTGACGGCAGGCTGGGCGAAGCACGATCTGCCTATCGACGCCGCGGGTTGGGAGTTCGACGAGAGCAGGCGGTTATGGCGGCGCGCTGCCGGCTAAATCGACTGCGGCTTGGGGCTAGACGGCGACGAAAGGCTGTGGTATCGTTGGCCCATGCACATCGGAATCATCGGCCTGCCTAGCAGCGGCAAGACCACAGTTTTCAACGCCCTCACCCGCGGCCATGTCGAGACGGCCGCCTTCTCGACCGGGCGCATGGAAGTCCACACCGCCGTCGTCCAGGTGCCGGATGAACGCGTGGATCGCCTGGCGGCCATGTTCAAGCCTAAGAAGACCACCTATGCCCAGGTACAGTACAAAGACATCGCCGGCCTGGCCAAGGGCATCGGCGAATCGGGCGGGCTGTCCGGCCCCCTGCTGAACGAGATCGGCCAGAACGACGCCCTCCTCCACGTCGTCCGCGCCTTCGAGGACGCCAACGTCCTCCATCCCGAAGGCAGCATCGACCCGGCCCGAGACATGGCCCTGGTCGAGAACGAGCTGATCCTCAACGACATGGTGACGATCAGCAACCGCATGGAGCGCCTGCAACAGCGGCTGAGCAAGGGCGGCAACCCGAAAGAGGTCGAGGCGGCGAAGTTCGAGCAAGCCCTGCTGCACAAGCTGCTGGCACAGTTGGACGCCGAACGCCCGCTCCGCACCCTGGCCCTGACCGCGGAGGAAGAGAAATTCCTGCGCGGGTTCAACCTGCTCTCGCAGAAGCCGATGCTGGTCGTGCTCAATATCGACGACGATGCCAGCGAGACCATCACCGCCCAATTCGACCAGCCGCAGGCGGCGAACTGGGTCATGCTGGCCCTGCGCGGCAAGCTGGAGCAAGAGTTGGCGCAGATGCCGCCGGATGATGCCGCCGTCTTCCTGGCCGATTTCGGCATCGACGAGCCGGGCCTGAGCCGCGTCATCCACCGCTCCTACGGGCTGCTGCACGTGCAATCGTTCTTCACCGTCGGCGAGGACGAGGTGCGGGCCTGGACCATACCGGTGGCAGCGAGCGCGGTCGAGGCAGCCGGGGCCATCCACACCGACCTGGCCAAAGGCTTCATCCGGGCCGAGGTGGTGGGCTACAAAGACCTCATTGCCGCCGGATCGATGGCCGAAGCGCGCAAACAAGCCGCCTGGCGGCTGGAAGGCAGAGAATACATCGTCCAGGATGGCGATATCGTCCACATCCGTTTCGCTCTGTGATGCCTGTGCCCACGGCTGCGTCCATGTCCCCCCTCCTCTACCAGACCGACTCGTACCTGCACCGCTTCGACGCCGCCGTGACTGCGACCGACCCTGACCAGGCGCGCCTGCTCCTCGACCGCACGGCCTTCTATCCCGGCGGCGGCGGCCAACCTCACGACCTGGGCCGGATCGAGACCGGCGGCGCCAGCTGGGAGGTTGTCAGGGTGCAGAAGGAGGGCGATCTCGTCTGGCATTGGCTGGCGGGGGGGGATGGGCAAGGCGCGGGTCTGCCGGGTCTGGGCGAGGCCGTGACCGGCGTCCTCGATTGGGAGCGCCGCTACTTGCTCATGCGCACCCACACCGCCCTCCACATCCTCTGTGGCGTGGTCTGGCGCGACTACGGCGCCCAGGTGACGGGCGGCGCCATGGACCCCGGCCAGGGGCGGATGGATTTCGAGTTCGCCAGCCTGCACAAAGAGCTGGTGGGCGAGATCGAGGCCAAATGCAACGCCGAGATCGCCGCCGCGCGCGCCGTCCATGTCCGCATCTTGCCCCGCGACGAAGCCTTCCAGATCCCCGACCTCATCCGCACCAAGATCAACCTCCTCCCGCCCGGCATCGCCGAGGTCCGCACGGTCGAGATCGCTGGCCTCGACCTGCAAGCCGACGGCGGCACGCACGTGGCCAACTCCAGCGAAGTAGGCCGCATCCGCGTCACCGACTACAAGTCGAAGGGCGCCATCAACAAGCGCATCTATATCGAAATCGTTTATTAGCGTGTTGCGTGTTGCGTGTTGCGTGTTCCGTGAAACGTGAGGCGTGAAGCGTGAGGCGTGAGGCGTGAAACGTGAGGCGTGAAACGTGAGCAAGCGCCGCCGATCCTCCCCCAATACGCACCACGCAACACGCACCACGCACGACGCACCACGCACCACGGACCACGCAACACGCAACACGCAACACGCAACACGCACCACGCACCACGGAACACCCCTCAAAACGGACCACCCCCATGACCACATCCGCCATCCAGTTCTACCACGACCTGCTCGACGACGGCATGGCGCAGGATTCGCAGGCGCAGTTGGACGACCAGTTGCGCAAGCGCAACCTGTTCTTCGGCGACCGACCGCTCAGCAGCGTCCTGCGCCCGCGCTTCCTCAACTTCCAGCAGTTCCGCTTTCTGCAACTGCGCGTGGCCCTGATCCTGAGCGCCTTCGACAAAATCCACCGGGCGGGGCTGGCCAGCGCCGGCTTCCGCAAGCAATTCGGGCTGTTGGACTGGGAAGAAGAACTGGTGCAGATGGACCCCGGCTATCGCAGCCCCACCCCCCTCTCTCGGCTCGATGCCTTCTTCCATCCCGACACCTTCGAGATGAAGTTCACCGAGTACAACGCCGAGACGCCCGCCGCGCCCGCCTACAACGACGTGCTTTCGAGCGTGTTCCACGGCCTGCCGGTGATGGGCGAGTTCATGAAACGCTATCAGGTGCGTCCGCTGCCGGCGCGGGTGGATGTGCTCCACGCCCTGGTCGATTCCTACCAGCAATGGCTGGGCCGCCGCGCCCGCCCGCGCATCGCCATCCTCGACTGGAAGGAAGTGCCCACCTACAGCGAATTCGGCCTGTTCTACAACTACTTCCAGGCGCAAGGGTTGGAGTGCAAGATCTCGGACCCGCGCGAGGTGGAGTATCGGAACGGGCGGCTGTATGACGGCGATTTCGAGATCGATCTGATCTACAAGCGGGTGCTGATCTCGGAACTGGTCGAGTGGGGCGGGCTGGACAATCCGGTGGTGCGGGCCGTGCGCGACCGGGCGGTGTGCATGGTCAATCCCTTCGCCTGCAAAATGCTTTATAAGAAGGCCAGCCTGGCCGTGCTAAGCGACGAGCGCAACAGCCATCTCTTCGACACCGACGAGTACCACGCCATCCAGGACCATGTGCCGTGGACGCGGGTGATGGAAGAACGCCATACGCAGCATGATGGCGAGCGCATCGACCTGATCCCCTTCGTCCACGCCAATCGCCAGCGGCTGGTGCTGAAACCCAACGACGAATACGGCGGCAAGGGCATCGTTTTGGGCTGGGAGGTGGACGATGCGACCTGGGCCGGGGCCGTGCAGACCGCCCTGGCCAGCCCGCACATCGTGCAAGAGCGAATTGCCATCCCCACCGAACCCTACCCCAGCCTGATCGACGGGCGCGTCCACTTCATCGACCGACTGTTCGACACCGCCCCCTTCTGTTTCTACGGCGAATTCATGTCGAGCTGCCTCACCCGACTGTCCACCGTCGCTCTGCTCAACGTGACCGCCGGCGGCGGCTCGTCGGCGCCGACGTTTGTGATCGACCGGCGGTAGGAGGGCGATGAGAGTTGCCAACTTTGCGAAAGTTGGCAACTCTAGCTCGACACCAGCCGGGGCAGGTACAACCGCCGGGGCGCAGCCGTCGGCGTGAGGGTGGGGGTGGGAGTCGCCGACGGTGGGGGGGTGAAGGTCGA
>JAIBAP010000019.1 GCA_019695115.1 Caldilineales bacterium
CGAAGCGACGAAACATCTCGTCTCGCATAGGGGAGATTCTTCGGCTGCGCCTCAGAATGACAGAAGTCAGAGGAGCGAAGCGACGAAACATCTCGTCTCGCATAGGGGAGATTCTTCGGCTGCGCCTCAGAATGACAGAAGTCAGAGGAGCGAAGCGACGAAACATCTCGTCTCGCATAGGGGAGATTCTTCGGCTGCGCCTGCGAATGACAGAGGTCATTGGGCAACGTTCAACTCGAACCAGCGCAAGAGGGTTTGCAGCACGTCGCGGTCGGGCGAGCGCATGGCGCTGGTGCGGGGCACGACCGCGGCCACGCCCTGGTTCTGCCATTGGGCGAAGGGGCTGTCCTGGACAGCGGTCACGGTCACATCCGAACTGGTGGGGCGCAGGCCGTAGCGGATGGCCTCCTGCTGAACTTCGGGCGAGAGCAGATAACGCTCGAACTCGAGGGCGGCGTTCTTTTGCAGGGCGCTGGTCTCCGGGCCGATCCAGATGCTCATGGGGAAGTCGAACCAGGTGACGTACTTGGGATAGCGGATGGCCAGCGGCTCGCCCCAGCGGTTGACAATGCCCTGCATGTTGTTCAGCAGGTCGCTCTCCAGCAGCAGGCCGCCATCGCCGACCGAGTAGCCAAAGAGGGCGAAATCCTCGGAGGTGTAGGCCGAGGCGCCGCTGAGATCGGTCGTGGCGCTGAGTAGTTCTTTGAGCCAGGCTTGGAACTCGGGCTTGGTCACATCCTCGGTGCTGACGTTGGGCCGGTCGTAGTATTCGCCGGCGGCGGAGATCATGGCCGTGAGGCCGCCGACGTTTTTGCGCGGGTCGGGCACCACCAGCTTGAAGAAGCCCCACCCCTCCTGCCCGCCCAACTCCGGCCAGCCGCCCTTGGCCGCGGCGGCGTCGTGGATGGTTTTCCAGTCGATAGTGCCAAAACGCTTATCGAGGGCGTCGGCACGGGATTGGTAGATGCCCCAGGTGGACAGGCTGAGCGCCAACGGCCGCGAGCGATATTCGCCGTCGGTCAAAAAGACATCACGGCCCAGCCGTTCCTTGTAGGCGGCGTTCGCCAGTTCGGGCAGATAGCGGCTGTCGGGGATCCAGGCGGTGGGGAAACGCTCGACCGCCTGTTTCTGCTCCGCCGTCAGGTTGGCCGGGTCAGCGCCGGCTTCGAGGGCGCCGAATTCGTTGCGGTCGAACTTGCCCAGGGCGGTGAGACCGTCCATGGCGATCACTTCCACCTGGATCGGCTCGCCTTCGATCTCGCGCCCCTCCTGATTGAAACGCTCCGCCGCTGCCCGCACCCACGGCTCCACCGGCAGCGCCGTGACGATGCGCACCTGGATGGGGCCTTTGGGCACCACAACGAGCGGCCGCTCGCGATTGGTGGCGCGCAGGGCCAGGGCGACGCCGACGATGACGATGGCGACGCCGACAATGGCAAGGAAGATGATGCGGCTGCGTTTCATGGGGTTCCTCGGTGGGTAGAGGGGGTTATTGGAGATTGGTTATTGGAGATTGGTTATTGGAGATTGGTTATTGGAGATTGGTTATTGGAGATTGGCTACTAATAACCAATAACTAGTAACCAATTACCAATTACATCCGACGCCAATGATGCTCTACGCCCATATCGACGGGTTTGCGCAAGTCGGCGGCGTAGGGCAGGGCGGCGACGGCGGCGATTTCTTCGGCTACGGCCAGGCCGCTGCCCACCATCAGCCAGGCGTCGGGCTGGGTGGTCGTTTGGATGTCCGTTTGCCAGTAGCCGGGCCGGGGGATGAGACGGACGGCGCTGATCTCGCGCCAGGGGATGAAGGCATCGGCAGTCTGCTGGCCCCGGCGTTGGCCCGGGTCGAGCAGCGCCAGGCCGTCTGCAGCGAGCACGGCGCTGAGACGGCGGCGGGGGCCGTAGCCGGCGCGCCAGGCAAGCAAACCGGCCAGGGCGAGGGCCAGCATCAGAGCCAGCCCGGCCCACAGCCAGGCGCCGCCGGAGCCGGTCAGGAAGAGGACCATGCCGCCTCCGACCAGCCCGACATACAGCCACCAGCCGGCGTAGAGGTTCGTGTCGTGGGTCATAGGGGAGGTGAGAGGTGCGTCGCACTTGGCAAGTGCGACGCACCTGACCTGCTGAAACCTTATCCGGCGGCCTGCGCCAGGCCCAGGCGGGCGCGACGGGCGGTCAATTGGTCTTCGATCTCGCGCGTCTCCAGCACTTCGTCCATCTGCCGGTCGAGTTTCTTCGAGTCGATCTCAGCCTGGGCCTCGCTCTTGGCCAGACGGCGCTCGATAGCGGCCTTGATGTCGTCCATGCCGGCGGCCTCGGTGCTGACATCGCCAACCGCGGCCACGGCCTCGTGCGCGGCCTCGCGAGCTTTGGCCAGTTGCAGCATCGCTTCCAGGTTGACGCGCTCCTGTTTGACCTCGGTCAATTTGGCTTCCAGGCGCAGTTTGGCGTCGAGCAGCTTCTGGAATTCGCCTTCTTGCAGGTCGGCCTGCTGGCGGTAGGTTTCGGCCAGCGACTTCATCGTGTTGAAGCGGCTCTGGGCGGCCATCGCCAACTGGTCTTTGCCTTCGCCCAGGAAGAAATCGATGTTGCGGTCTAGCTCGTCGGCCTTGGCCTGGAATTCTTGCTGTTTGCGGCGCAGGGTCTTGGCCTCGCCGCCGACGGTGGCGGCGGCGTCTTCGACGGCTTCGATATTGTCTTCGACGCGACGGATATACTCATCGACGACGGCGACGCTGTTGGCTTCCAGGGCCTGATTCACCATCCAGTGCAGGTTGGCGGAGATGAGGACGCCAACTTTTTCGAGAAGAGATGCCATATGGTGTTACTCCTACGGGGTGAGCGGGTTGCGGGTTGCAGGCTGCACCGAATTTGAGACGCAACCTGGCAATGAAAGTGATCACAAGCATAGCACAGATAGTCTGTCCATTCTGACTTCCGCGTGACAATTGTTAGACAGCGCACAGCCAATCATCCCATCAGCTTGTAGCCGCGCCCGCGCACGGTGACGATGAAGCGCGGGTTGGCCGGGTCAGGCTCGATCTTGTGGCGCAGGCGACTGACCAGCTTATCGATGGCCGAGTCGTAGACTTCATCGATGTAGTCCTCGCCCCAAACGGCCTCCACCACCTGGTATTTGTCGATGATCTTGTCTAGATGGCCGTAGAGCAAGAGCAACAGCCGGTATTCCAGATTGGTCAACGGCTCGACCGCCTGGCCATCCACCCGCACCTCGCCTGACTCGACATCCAGGCGCACACCCGGCTCGGCCTCTGGCTGGACGGCGGTCAGCGCCGCCACCTGCTGCTGCACGAAGCGCCGGAAAAGCTCGGCGAAGAACTGCGGGTCGAAGCGCGTGCCGCTGAGCAAGCCCTTGCGCCGCAATTCGGCCAGGGCAAAATCGTCGTGAACGGCGCCAGGCTGGTAGATGGCGTGTAGCGTGCTCTTTTCGGCCTCGTCCAGGTCCCGCCAGATCTTCTCGCATTCCAGACGGATGGCGGCGTCGGTGCGCAGGCTGTCGCGCAGTTGGCGGTGGATGACCAGGTCGCCGCTGGGGTCGCGTTCGACCGCGCCGGTGACGGCGGCCAGCCGGCGGCAGACGATCCCCAGCAGCCCCGGATGCCCGCCCGCCTGGGCCAGGACGAAGGCGTTATCGCTGGCGTCGAAGGTGGCAGCCAACAAAGCCGCCTGTTCGGCGATGAAAGCGCGGGCGTCATCGGTGTTTAGCGGCAGCACATAGTGGGTGCTGTGCTCGAACAGCTCGCTGAACTCGTCCACCTGCTCGCCCGACCGCAGCCGAGGCAGGCTCTGGTCGGTGGCCGTCACATAGGAGAGGGAAGCGGGATGGCGATCCTTCAGGCCGCGCAGATTGAGAAAGGCGCGCAGTTCCAGATGGAGGAAGGCGTCGTCGAATTCGTCGAAGATCAACACGGTGCGGCCGGCGGTCGCCTCCAGCCAGGCAGTCAGGGCCTCGTCGAAGCGGAGGGGGATGTGAAAGCCACCGGTTGGGTTGAGGAGGGCGTCGTAAGAGCGGCGCAGCAAGGCGCTGAGATCGGGCTTCGTTTCCGCCTCCCCCATCATCACCCGCACGATCAACTCATAAAAGGCCTGCTCGTTCCATTCCAACATGCGGTTGCAGTCGATGTACAGGCAGCGGCGGTCGGCTCGCGTCTCAGCCCGGCTGAGGTCGCGCAGAAGGTCGGATTTGCCGACGTTGCTGACTCCCACCAGGCTCAGATCCTGGCCGTCGGCCAGGCGGTCGAGCAGAGAGTGCAGTTCGTCTTGGCGGTAGAGGAGTATTTCGGACATGTTCACAGTTACAACAAATTCTTCACTTGCCCACCTTCCCACCGGTCCTTTTGAGTTCTGAGAGGGTGAGCTATTGGAAAGCATTTGACATTCGCCCGGATTTTGTTACAGATGCAATTCAGATCACAAATACATGTTACCTTATGCTCCTTCGGTTGGCAATCTCTATCAACTCTGTGAGGCTGCCGCCAGTGTTGCCTCCTAAGCTTGGTGCAACTTGCAGGGATGGATTGCATCCGCTAAGATTGAATAGTAGGATTTCTTTTCAGGCGTGTATCCATGACAGGCAATTATTCGATCGACACCAACTCACAGGAACTACTTAAGGAGCAATTGCGCCTCTTCGCGTTCGAGAATGCGTCGGTGGTCGAGACTGAGTTCGTGCAATTGGCGCACGAAAGGCTGAGCACGCGGGAAAGGTTAGCAGCGCTCTTGGAAGGGGAATTGAACTTTCATGGACAGGATAGCGGTTATGCATCGCATGATCTTCATGCCTTTGCAGCGAAATTTCCGCCACAGCTACCACTCGCTTTCATCCGGGGACTGACCAAACCAGGCGAGATCGTGCTCGATCCCATGATGGGGTCGGGGACAACAGTCGTTGAAGCCATGCTCGAAGGCAGATACGGTATCGGTCTTGACCTTGATCCATTGGCCCTGCGACTTGCTGATGCAAAAACGACTACAGTTGATGTTGACGGTGTTCGTCAGGCTGGTCACAGAGTACTTACGCGAGCAAAAGCACTATTGGATGATGGTAATCTCGTTGATAATAGCTTAGTGAACCGATTTGATTCTCAGACGCGAGCTTTTGTAGATTACTGGTATTTCCAGACAACACAGCGCGAGCTAATGGCCCTAATTCTAGCTATTGACGAGATTCCGGACCTGCGCGTGCGTCGCTTTTTGGAGCTCACGTTTTCATCTATTATCGTGACAAAATCGGGTGGCGTATCCCGTGCTCGGGATCTGGCTCATAGCCGTCCGCACCTGGATGGATCCAAGATTCCCCGAAATGCCATTGATCAATTCTCCGTTCGACTACGTAAGAATCTTGCTAGCATCGCTCAAATTCATAACGACGGCGTACACACCCAAACCGTGGCTGCAGATGCGCGATATATGCCGCTACGCACAGGTTCAGTAGATCTCATCGTCACTTCTCCTCCGTACGCCAACGCTATTGACTACATGCGCGCTCATAAGTTCTCGCTGGTTTGGCTTGGCAGATCAGTTGCGGCGCTCACAAAGTTACGTAGCGAATACATCGGCTCAGAGCGCATCAGATACACCGGAGATCGGGCATTACCAGAACGGGCGCAAACCACTATAGATGAGCTTTCAAAACGAGACCGAAAACAATCGACTGTACTGCATAAGTACTTCGTAGAGATGAGCCTTGTGCTAGCAGAGATGCACCGAGTTCTTCATCATGATGCGGCTGCTGTGGTCGTCGTTGGCACTTCGACGATGCGCAATATCGATGTTCAAACACATCTCTGTCTGGCTGACATCGGTGCTGACATCGGGTTCGATGTTGTTGGAGTAGCTCAAAGGGCGCTCGACCGCAACAAACGCATGATGCCGGCCCGTTTCGGAAGAAAAACCGACTCCATGATCGAACAGCGCATGCATGATGAGTACGTAATCGGCTTCTTGAAACCTCCGATCTTTGAACAGGATAGGCACAATGGCAACAATCGATAGGAAGAGTGAGAAGTAAACATGAGTCTTTCAAAATTGCGAGTTCGCTATCATCAGAGTCTGTGCGCAGAAGTTCTGTCTCTCGGCAAGGGAAGTCCAAACATAGCTGATATTGCCAGTCCCACGAGTATTGCCATTGCTCATTCCATTGTCGCGCAATTGGGATACCCTACTATCTCGCAAGGGCCGAGCGGTCAGTCCGCGGGACGTATCTTTGAGGAACTGACGCGGAGTTTTCTCAAAGACTGCTTCAAGCTTCTTCAGCATGTTCGTCCTGGTGAATGGGCGTTTGCAATTGGGCGAATAACACAATTCGAGCAGTACGAACACCTCGCGGAGTTGCAGCGTTTGCTTGAGAAAAAGCCAAAGCTGAAAGCGACACTCGGAGGCGACTATCTGGTTTTGCCGGACATTGTCGTTGCCCGCCGCCCACTCACAGATGCAGAACTCAATCGCGACGATGTTGTCGTGGATGAGTCCGAGACAATCGCTCGCCTGACTCCTTTGCGGGCATCGAATCGCTCCAATTCGCTCTGGATTCTACATGCCAGCATC
This sequence comes from Caldilineales bacterium, assembly GCA_019695115.1. Classification (GTDB taxonomy): domain Bacteria; phylum Chloroflexota; class Anaerolineae; order J102; family J102; genus SSF26. Next base: position 6,570 of record JAIBAP010000019.1, read on the forward strand.
TCGTGTAAATGGACGATTCGGAGTGATAGGGCACAGAATATCCGTACCGAGGGCCTTAATCTGATCCGGCATCGCAAAGGTCATACTCCGCATATTGTTGCAGTCACAGCCGAGCCGTTGCCCACGCGATTGGCGTCCCTGGCGCTTGGAACGGGAGATCTGGATTGTGTGTACCACTTTGCGTTGCCGGAACTTCAGGCTGCCACAAGAGAAGCTGGAGGTCAGGAACAACTTGAAATGCTGGAAGCTATGGTCGATGGACGACGACTGCGCGACATAAGCGATCTGCCGCTCGATTTGGCGGTGTGAGCGCCTATTCGCTTCCTCGACATCGCGATTTCTCTCTGCCGTCAGTAGCTCATCGCCAAGTATTCTCTCGAATTGAGCACTCCAATCTGACGTGCTTCCATCATGAACGAGAGCGCTTCTTCACCTGTCTACTAGCGTACTAAGTCAAATGGGTTTCCAGATCGACGCAGATAGTTGGACGTTCGTCTGGTGGAAATGGTCGTTCAGTAGGTTCGGAGTAGTAAAAGCAATCAGGAGCCTACCCACAACATTATGAGGTAGTAGATGCGGTCGATGAGCAGGGTGAGGCGGGCGCCGGCGGTGGCGGCCAGCAGCGCGCCCAGGGCGATCATCAGGGTCAGGTAGCCGGTGCGGGCCAGGAGGGCGAGGGGGCGAGGCAGGGGAGGGGGGAGCGGATGTTCATCCCGGCTCAGTCGCTGCTGAAAGTGGAAGATGACGCCGACCGTGACCAGCGTCGAGAGGACGGCCGCCAGACTGTTGGCCCATCCGGGCGCGCCTGGCAGCAGGTCGGTCTGGCCCAGGGCCAGAATCTGGGGGACGAGGGTGCCGCGCAGGGCGCCGGCCAGGGCCAGGCCCGCGGCCACGCCCGCCAACAGGCCGACGGGGAGGAGGCCGAGGGTCTGCCCGCGGGGGTTGGCGGTGAAACGAAGGGCCAGCAGGATGCCCAAGCCGGCGACGATCCACAGCCAGGGGCCGGCGGCGGCAGGGTCGAGCAGGGGGGCAACCAGCCCCGGCCAAAGCACGGTGCGCACGGCCACCGCCGCCACATAGCCCGCCAGCAGACCCAAGAGCAGGTGCGCGACCCAACGGAAGGCCAGGTTCGGCCCCCAGGCGCGGCTGAAGACGACCAGGGTGAGGAGGGTGACGAGCAGGGCGGTGGGAATGGCGGAGGACATGGGGATGGAGTTAAGGATGATAGATGGGCGGGTTTAGCGTGCTCTTGACAAGGGGTGTATAATAAGGTTGCAGTCTTCAGCCAGGCAGGCGGGGTCCAGCAGTAGCTAGGTTAGCCACACTGGTGAATTGGGACCCCAGTAGAGGCTTAGGGATGGGTTCGGGTGGCTCCCGGTAAAGGCCCATCGTGTAAGCTGAGGAATGCAGACACACTGAGACCAGCCATCAAGGCTGGCCTTTTTGTATGGCAGGGGCAGCTGTATCGTCAGATTTCACGAGACCGCAGCGTACGCGCCAGCGCCAGCAGGATCAGGAGGATCACAAGGAGATGGGCCAGGGTTTGCGCCGCCTGCTGCGCTGTGGCCGGGCCATCCTGCCCCAACAGGCTTTCGTAGGCCAGGGCGTCGGGATAGCCGGCCAGTAGCGCCGCCAATTGGCCGCTCTGGGCATAGGGTTCCAGGACAGGGGCCACCGCGCCGGATGCGGCCACGATCAGCAACGCCGATGGCTGCCGGGCGGCGATTTGCTCGATCCACTGTTGCGAGGCCGAGCTTTCGGCGCTGAATTCGATGATCAGATCGAAGGCGGCCAGGTCGTCGTCCATATCCATCGCCGCCAGGCTCTCTTTGGGCAGGCTGGCGGCGGCGGCTGGGGCGAGGATCAGCGCCTGCAAGGCGGCGGCGTTGCCGGGGATGAAGCCCAGGTCGAGCGGGGGCACGCCTTCGGCGGCGATGCCGGGCGGGCGCAGCGATGAAGCCAGGCGCCGGGCGTCGGCGGCGGCGGCAGGGCCGAGCGGCCGCAAGCTGACATCGGCCACCAACGCCTGCCGTTCGCGCAGATGCTGCAAGATCGGCTGCGCCAGCAGGTGCATCTCACCCTGGGTGGTCGGCTCGTAATCCCAGGCCAGGAGGACGCGCGCACCCGGCGGCATGAGGTCGATCAGATGGAAAGCAGCCTCGACGCCGGGCCGGCGCGGGGGTGGGCCGGACGAAAACGGCGGCAGGACGAGGCCGAGCAGGATGACGAGGAAGATGGCCGTCGCCAGCCAGAAGGGCGGGGAGGCAGGCGGGGGCGGGCTGGTCAATGGGCGGCCGCAATGACGGCACTGACCGGCGTCGGGCGGGTTTGGCGTCTGGCAGCGCGGGCAGATGATCATCCTTCGGGCCTCTGCTGCGGGAACAGGCGCGACAGGGCAGCCAGGATGAGGCCGACGGCCAGGCCGATGAGCACGCCGCGGAAGACCGCCGCCCCCAACCCCACCAGCAGGTTGTGCCGCAGCATGGCCAGGGCCGGGAAGTGGGCCGCCAGCCAGGGCGTTTGGGCCAGGAGGACGACGAGCAGACTGAGCGCGAACAGAACCAGGCCGACATCGTCCAGCCGCAGCTGCCGCCAGAGCGCATAGATGAGGAAGATGGGCAGCAGGGCGAAGACGGCCGCCAATCCTGGCCCCAACAGCCACTGGTAGAGCCAGGCGCCAACCCCGCCCTCGAAGCCCTCTGGCAATAGCCCGGCCACCAGGGCGAGGGCGAAGCCCCCTACCAGGGCGATGCTGGCGGGCGAGCGCCTGATTTGCAGGAGATGGCGCCCGGCCAGGCGGGCCGAGGCCAACAGCAAACCCAACGCCGTCAGCAAGACCACCGCCTGCAAAAGCGGTTGCGCCAGCAGGGTGATGGCCGTGCCCGGCAGGAAGTAGTTGAGGAAGGCGACCACGCCGGCCGCCCCGGCCACGACGCCGACAAAGGTGCGAAAAACGGAGCTGGATGGGCGCGGATCGATGGACATGGGCGACCTCACAAGCCGAATTGTAGTCGCTCTACCAACCAGCGTCAATCTTGCGCGGACGAGCGCCATCCTTGCCCCAGAACCGTCCGGCGTGGACAATAGCTCCCATGTCCTACCGTCGCTTGTCCGGCCTGCACGTCTGGTTGTGGCGCTTGCTACTCGCCACCAGCCTGGCCGCGGCTGCCGTGATCAGCCTGGGCATCTACAGCGGTGGGCTGACGTGGGGCCGGATGGCTCACAGCCTGGGCGCGCTGACGGGGCTGCCGGGTCTACCGCGGTGGCAGGTGGCCATCATCGCCGGGCATCGTAGTTTCGATACCGGCGCCGTGTGCGAGACCGGGTTGATGGAGGTGGCGGTGACGAGCGAGGTGGCCGAGCAGACGGCCAGGCGCCTGCAACGGCAGGGGGTCGAGGTGCAGGTGTTGGATGAATACGACCCCAGGCTCCAGGGCCTGCAGGCCGATGCGCTGGTGTCCATTCATGCCGATTCCTGCGTCCCCTTGAGCGGTTTCAAGGTGGCCAGCGCCGAAGAAACGGTTCTGCCGGCGGAGGACGCCCTCTTGGTGAAATGCCTGGAAGATAGCTACGCCGCCGCCAGTGGGCTGGCCGTCCACCCCACCACCATCACCCACGACATGACCGGCTACCATGCCTTCCAGCGCGTGGCCGAGACGACGCCGGGGGCGATCATCGAGCTGGGCTTTCTGGGCGGGGATGGCGAATTACTGGCGAACCAACGCCCCCGGCTGGCGCGCGGCGTCGCGGATGGCGTGATCTGCTTTCTGATGCAGGTAGGATCCGCGAAGGGCGCCAATGAACGCGAATAAAAACCTTCGCCCACTTCGCGGCCTTCGCGGATGCGGGTAGGATCCGCGAAGGGCGCCAATGAACGCGAATAAAAAAACCTTCGCCCACTTCGCGGCCTTCGCGGATGCGGGTAGGATCCGCGAAGGGCGCCAATGAACGCGAACAAAAAACCTTCGCCCACTTCGCGACCTTCGCGGATCAAGGAGATGCAAGGTAGCGCAGCACGATGCCGTGGATGATCTGCTCGATGGGGGCACGGTCATCGCTCAGGAGGGGACCGCCGGTCGGGGCCAGACGAACGTGCGGGCGCGCCCGCCGGGCGACTTCGGCCAGCATGGGTTCGGGAAGGGAGGCGGTGTTGGCCAGGAAGTCGTCGAGTGTGGCCGGCTGCACCGTGGCGACGACCAGGCTGTTGCCCAGCACAGCGGGCGGGGCCGGCTCGTCGATGATGAAGACAGCCGGAAACACCGCCGCCAGGGTGGCGGCCAGGGCATCCACCAGGCTGTCATCTTCGCCGGTGCGGGCGACGTTGACGGCCACGACTCCGCCCGGGTTCAGATGCTCGCGCGCCTGGCTGAAGAACTCGACCGTGGTCAGATGGAAGGGGATGTAGGGCGGGCGGTAGGCGTCGATGGCGATGACATCGTAGCGACCGGCGGCAGTGCGAAGGAAGAAGCGCCCATCCTGGGCGATGGGCCGCAGGTTCGGCTCGCTCATGCCAAAGAAACGCTGACCCGCGGCGATGATGGCCGGGTCCAGTTCAACGCCATCGATGGCGATGGGGCCGTAGGCGGCGGTGTACAGCCTGGGCACGGTCCCTGCCGCCAGACCCAGCATCAACAGGCTCTGCACCTGCCGGGGCTGCACCGGGGCGGGGGCGAAGTAGGGCGCCAGGAGGAAGTAGTCCCAGATGCCATCGGACAGACCGGCCTGGGGGTTGTAGACGGAATGCACGCCCGCGCCTTCGTTCAACTTGAGCACCATCTCCGGCCCGTTGCGCACCACCCGGATGTAGTTGTGGGCCGATTCGGTTTCGTAGAGGGTGGCGGCGTCGGCGCGGATGCGGCCGGGCGGCAACAGGGCGAGGGCCAGCAAGGCGAACCAGGCCAGGCCGAAGACGAGGGCGCGGCGCCGAGCGATCGGCCACAGCGCCAAGGTCGCCAGGCCAAGCACCATCAGCGCCAGGCTGAAGAAGGTGCGGCGCGTGCCCAGGTTGGGGATGAGGAGGAGGGTGGGGATGAAGACGCCGGCCAGTGAACCGAGGGTGGAGAGGGCGAAGACCCTCCCGGCTGTGCGTCCGGCCGCCCGGCTATCCTCGATCAGCAAGCGAATGGCAAAGGGGCTGATGCAGCCAAGCAGGACGACAGCCGGGCTGAAGAGAAGGAGGGTGGCAACGAATGACCCGGCCAGCAGGGCGACATCGTAGCTGACGAAGACATCGGCGCTCAGCCGCAGAACGGGCTGCGAGAGGGGCGGGATCAGACCAACGAGCAGGCCGGCCATCGCCGCCAGGGTGAAGAAAATGAGCGGGCGCGGGGAGCGGTCGGCCCATCGCCCCCCCAGCCAGTATCCCACCGCCAGATAGAGCAGGATCAGCCCGATGAGGGCGGCCCACACCAGGATCGAGTTGCCAAACCAGGGGTCGAGCAGGCGGCTGGCGGCCAACTCGACCCCCAGGCTGGCAAACCCGGCCGCAAAAACGAGGAGGTAGATGGGGCGACGGGGGAGGAAAGGGGGGGGCGCGTTCATCGTGGTGGATATTGTAGCAGGTGCGACGCACTTGGGAAGTGCGTCGCACCTTGCGCTATAATCGCAGCCAGACCCCTGCGCCGGGGTCGCACTGTGTCTTGGCGCCCGTCTCGAACGACGGCAGTACTGCTTTCTATGACCGCACTTTCACCTGTCTCTCAACCGGCATCGCCTCCCTCAGAGGCTGCCCCGGCTACGCCGGTCACATCGCTTTGGGCGCGAACCGGGCTGAAGACAGGGCATTGGCTGGGGTTGATCCTGGTCGGGCACATCGCCCTGGCGCTGTGGTACAGCCTGGTCATCCCACCCTGGGAAGCGCACGACGAGTGGCCGCACTTCCGCCACGCCGCCTACATTGCCGAAAACCTGGCCCTCCCCGACCCCGGCCAGCGCCTGACCACCGAGTTCGAGTTCGACGAGGCCAGCCAACCGCCGCTCTATTACCTCTTGGCGGCGGCGCCCATGTTGGCCGTGGATCTGTCAGATGGCTACCGGCCGGTCGTGAACCCGTATGCCAGCCGGGGCACGGGCGAGGGCGGGGTGAATTTCGTCCTTCACGACCCGGCTGCGGAAAGCTGGCCCTGGCAGGGGACGCTGCTTGCCCTGCACCTGGGACGGCTGGTTTCGGTGTTCATCAGCACCCTGGCCCTCGTTGCCGCCTGGCTGCTCCTACGCTTGCTCAGCCCCGCCCGGGCCAGCGTCGCCCTGGCCAGCGTCGGGCTGATGGCCTTTGCGCCCCAATTCGTCTTTCTCAGCGCGGTGATGACCAACGACATCCTCCTGGTCGCGGTCGAGACGGCGCTGCTCTATGCTGCCCTGGTGCTGGTGCGGGATGGTCTCAGCACCCGCCGCTTGCTGGCCCTGGGCGCCTGGACGGCGCTGGGGCTGCTGAGCAAGTACCTGGCTCTGGCCATGCTCCCCGTCGTCCTGGCCGCCATCCTCATCGCCGCCTGGCGCCATCGCCATCAGCCCGGCCAGCGCCGCCAACGCTGGCTGGCCCTGCCTGTCCTCCTGCTCCCCCTTATCCTGCTCAGCGGCTGGTTCCTGATCCGCAATCTGCTGCTCACCGGCCAGCTGCTCTCGCGCGACCCCATCTCGCAGGCGGCCTTGCTGACCGGTCTACAAGACGGAGGCGCCCTGGCGCTGGCCTGGCAGGACATCCCCTTTGCCCTGCGCTATGGCTTCGAGACCTACTGGGCCTCGTTTGGCTGGGGTAACATCGGCGCGCCGGCCTGGGTCTACACCGTCTGGCTGGCCGTGATCGCGGTCGGGCTGGTGGGGCTGCTGGTCTGGCTCCGGCGTCAGGCCCGACGCCGCATCGGCCCGTTGCTGCTGGTGGTTGCGATCTTCATCGCTGCCGTCGTCGGCCTGCCACTGCTGCGCGAGCTTTTGCACGATAGCAAACTCCTGCGCGGGCGCTATGTCATGGCCACACTGCCGTTGGCCGTCTGGGTCATCGCCCAGGGCTGGCAAGCGATCAGTGGGCGGCTGTGGTCGTGGCTGAACAAAGCCCTCCTGCTCTGGCCCGCGGCCCTGACCCTCTACCTGGCGTTCGCGCTCATTCTGCCTGCCTATCGGCCCGCCTATCGGCCCGCCTATCGGCCCGCCTACCGGCCCCCCTCGGCACAGCTGGCCGCAGCCAGCCCGACTGCCATCCCGCTGTTGGCCAACTTCGGCGGCAAAGCTCGCCTCCTCAGCGCCGACATCGGCAACACCCAGATCGTCACCCCCGGTCAGGGTCTGGCCGTCACCCTCACCTGGGAGGTGCTCGACCGCACGGAGAAACCCTACACCCTGGCCATCCACCTCTTGGGCGCGGGCGGCCTGAGCTATGGCAGCGCCACCTCCTACCCCGGCAACGGCAACGCCGCCACCACCGTCTGGCAACCCGGCAGTCGCTTCAGTGAAACGTATTGGCTGACCGTCCGCCCCAGCGGCAGCACGCCTGCGCGTGGACAGATCCAGGTCTCCCTGTTCAACGACGGTGAACGGGCCGAGTATCTACCCGTCTTCGACAACAGCGGCAACCCGGTCGGCGACACCGCCACCTTTGGCGAATTGCGGATCGAACGCCCTGCCGGCGGGGCGCCGCCGGCCAACCTGGCGCCGCCTCTCGCCGCGTTTGGCGCCGTCTCCAGCGACCGGATCGCCCTCTTGTCCGCCCGTTTTCCGACCGACCTGCCGCAGCGCCCCGGCTGGGCGACGCCGTTCGTCCTGCGCTGGCGCGCCCAGGCCCCCGGCAGCGATTCGTTCACGCCGATGCAACTCTCGTTGCAGTTGCTCGACGCCAACGGCGTCTGGGTGGCCGGGGCCGATGGCCCTGTGGACGATAACCTGCCCGTGTCGATCTGGCGAGCCGGTGACCTGCTGGAAACGGTGCGCTGGCTGGAACTCCCGCCCGACCTCCCCCCTGGCCCCTACCAGGTCATCGCCGTCCTCTACCGGCCCGACGACCTCAGCCGCCTGCCCGCCTTCGACGCCGCCGGCCAGCCTCTCCCCAACGACGCCCTCCCCCTCGGCCCACTCCTGATCACCGCCAACTGATCTCCGATCTCCAATCTCCGATCTCTGCCCTCTGCCCTCCGCCCTCCGCCCACCCCGATGGACCAACCCTTCCGCCTCACCCGTTACTTCCGCCTACTCATCGCTCGCTGGCCGCTGATCGCGCTGCCGATAGCCGTAGCCGTCATCGCCGCCGCCGTGCTCGGCATCCTCACGCCCGTGCGCTACACCGCCACCGCCACCCTCATCACCCCCGCCTCACAGATCACCTGGCGATGGGAAAACAAGATCTACGAGGTCGTCGACCCGCGCCTCGACTGGCGGGACGAGGTGATGGCGCTGTTCAGCACGAAAAAACTGTTCGAGCGCGCTCTGGGCAGAGTCGAAGACCAATTGCAGACACCGGTGACGGTCGAAGCCTTACAGGCCGCCGCCACTGCCAGCCGGGGCGCCGGCAGCCTGCTGTTGGTCAGGGTCAAAGCCGCTTCGCCCGGCGACGCCATCCTCCTGGCCGACGCCGTCGCGCAAGCCGTACCCGAGACCGTCGCCGACCTGTATGGAGGCGATGTCACGGCCAACCAAAAAGCATTGGGGGCCGCCAAAGCCGAATACAAGAAATGGGACGACCAACTGCTGCAATTCCGCGGGCGTACGGGCATCGGCATTGCCGGCGGCGGCGACCTGGCGTCGAGTCGCGGGGATGAACTCTACGGCTCCCAAAGCACAATCAAACACGAATTGACGATCAAGAACTCCGACCGCGCCGCGCTACAAAACGCCATCGACCGCATCGACATCGTCCTGGCGCAACTGAAGGAAACGCCCTCGACCGCTTCCACGGCCCTGCTCGACCTGCCCGAACTGGATACCTATGGCGCCAACTACGCCGACCTGACCCAACTGGCTGGGAGCAGCCAGGCGGCGTTGAAAAGCAAACTGGAGGACCTGCGACAACAGATGTCCATCGACCTCGACGCCCTGGCCGAGAACACGGTCGCACGCCAGTTCGTCGAGTCTGCCAACACACAGGAATGGGAGAACATCCTGCGCGTGCGCGGCGTCTGGCTGGAATCGGTCACGGCCCTGGAACGGCGGGGGGTGGAACTGCAGATGAAAAAGATGGTCGAAGGCGACCGTGTGCGCGTCCTCGACGCAGCCACGGCCCCCACCAGCCCGTCACAGCCCAACTGGTTCTTCAATATCGGCCTGGCGGTGGCCGCCGGCCTGCTGCTGGGCCTGCTCCTCGCCGTCATCTCCATCTATTGGCGTGGCGCCCAGGCCTGACCGCCGTCCCGGCGTCTGGCTGCTGGCCCTGAGCTTCGGGCTGGCATTGGGCCTGGGGTGGTGGCTGATCCTCCCCCCCTGGACGGCGCCTGACGAACCCGGGCACTTTCTCTACACCCGCCTGCTGGCCGACCTCGGCCGCCGCCCTTCTCCCTCTGATCTCGGACCGGCCACCGAAGTCCCCCTCCTCCGCAGCCTGGCCGAGAGCGGCTGGTGGGGCTATCTGGGGCGCCCGGCGCCTGCCCCCCTTCCCCCCCGTCTGGCCGCCGACCCCTTGCTGGCTGCCAGCGGCGTCCAGGCGGCCGACGAACCCCCGCTCTTTTACATCCTACCCGCCTTCGTCCTCCAATGGTTGCCCGCAGCAGTAGCAGCCGACCCGGCCCAGACCCTGCATTGGCTGCGGCTCTGGCCGCTGGCCTTGCATTTGGGCGCAATCGTGGCGGCGCTGTGGCTGGCGCAGCGCCGGTGGCCGGGGCAAGCAGCGCGCGTAGTGGGCCTGGGGCTGCTGGTTGGTGGACTGCCGATGGTCGCTTTCATAGCCGGTAGCCTCAACAACGACGCCCTTGCTCTCTTCTGGGGGGCGCTGGCCTTCACCCTCCTCGCCCCGCCCGGCCCTTGTTCCCGGCTCCGGCTGCTGCTCACAACCCTCGTCGTCGCCATCGCCCCCATCTGGGTCGATGCCGGCCTCCTCTACCTCTGGCCATTGGCGCTGGCGCGGCTGTCGTGGGGTCGCCCCCACGCCCGGCCGTTCTGGCTGGGCGCGGCGGCCGTATGCCTCATCCTGCTGTTGCCAAACCCGCGCTGGGCCGCCGGCTGGCGACGCCAACCCGCCTTCGCCCTCACCCGCGCCGATGGCGGCCTGGCCGCCAACCCATCCCCCGGCCAGACCACCCACCTCATCCAGCACATCGCCGGCAAACAGGCCCTGGCCCTGCGCAACCGCCCCCTCGAACTCACCGTCGTCGCACAGGGACTTGACTTGATCGGTCTGACTCTGACGGTGGCCGACGGCAGCCAGACCGCCAGCCTCGCCTGCTCGATGCTGAGGCCGTGCCGTCTCCCGTTCACCCCCGCCGCCGACGCCACCTTTTTGCGCCTTGAGGTCGAGGCCGAGCGCCCCAGTCGTTTTCAGCTTCGCCTCCGCGACGAAAGCGGACGCAACCTCCTTTTCAACAGTGATGGCGCCCTCTCCGACTCGGTGGGAAGCCCCTTTTTCGCCTACCTGGAGCGTCGCCTGCCCATCCCGGCCGGCTACTTCGGCCAGGCCCTGGCCCCCGCCGCCTGGGACGCCCCGTCCCAGTTTCGCTACCTGTTGTACGCCGGCTTCACCTGGGCCAGCTTCTGGGGCTACTTCGGTTGGCTCAGCCGTCCCTTCCCCTGGCCGGTCTACGTCCTGCTGATCATCGCCACCCTTGCCGCCGCCTGGGGCATCTTCCGTCTTTCATTTCCGGCTGCTCTCGCCACCGACGCCACGCCTTCGCCGCCGAGCAGCCCGGCAAGAAACGAGGACGGCGCCCTCCTCCGCCTCTCCCTGCTCGCCTGCGGCCTCCTCCTGGCCCAGGTCTGGCTGCCGATGGTGGGCCAGAGCTGGCAGCCGCAGGGCCGCTACCTCTTCCCCGGCCTCCTCCCCATCAGCATCCTGCTCCTCCTCGGCTGGGAGGCGGCCCTGCCAAAGACCTGGCGGAACCCCCTTCCCCTCCTCCTGGCCGCTGGACTCAGCCTCCTCAACCTCCTTGCCTGGCGCATCGTCATCGGCTGACGGAACCCCATCGCGAGATCAGGCGCAAACGAGCGCCACGCAACCCGCACAACGCAACCATGCCCATCCACGATCCTGCCCGCCGTCTCCTCGTCATCGGCCTCGATGGCGGCTCATGGGATATCCTCGGCCCCCTTTGCGACCTGGGCGAAATGCCCAACCTGGCCCGGCTGCGCAGCCAGGGCGCCTGGTCGGACCTGCTTTCCACCCTGCCGCCCGTCACCGCCCCGGCCTGGTCCACCTTCCTCACCGGCGTCAACCCTGGCCGCCACAGCATCCTCGGCTTCCGGCGCAAACCCGCCGACCCGGCCCAATCGCTGCGCAACGAGGGCAACCCCATCACCACCGGCCATCTGGCCGCGCCCACCCTTTGGGACTATCTCTCGGCGGCCGGGCGCAACGTGGGCGCCATCAACCTGCCCGTCAGCTATCCCCTGCGCCCGCTCAACGGCTTCGCCATTTCGGGCATGCTCACCCCGCCCGGCGCCACCGACTGGACCTGGCCGCCCGAATTGGCCGACGAACTCAAGGGCTACATCATCGAGTTGGACTATGGCCGGCCCGGCCAAAGCCTTCTGCCCGACGGCTTGCCCGGCCCCGGCCAGATGCTGACCGACATCATCGCTATGACCGAACGGCTGGGTTTTCACACCCTGCGCCTGATGCAAACCCGGCCGTGGGAGGTGTTGATGACCGTCTTCACCGGCACCGACCGGATTTCGCACCACTTCTGGCACTACTTGCAGGGCGACGAGTCGGGCGGCAACCTGGATATGGCCGTCGCCGGGCAACTGGCCGACTTCTTCCACCTGCTCGATAGCATCATCGGCAGCATGGTGCGTTCGGCCGGCAAAGACGCCACCATCGTCTTCCTCTCGGATCACGGCTTCGGCCCGGCGGCGCGGCACTGGGCGCACCTGAACAACTGGCTGCTCGAACTCGACCTCCTTCACCTGCAGCCGGTCTCAGCCGGGGGCTGGCTCCAGCAGATCAAAAGCCGCGCCCCCTGGCTGCGCGACATCGCCAAACGCATCCTCCCCGCCGACGCCCGCGCCGCCGTGCAATCACACAGCCATCTGGCCGACGCCATCGACTGGCCCCGCACCCTGGCCTGGGCCGAACCCCTCTACAACAACATCGCCGCCATCTACTTCCACCGCCAGGATCGTTACCCAAACGGCGTCATCAGCCCCGCCGCCGTCGAAACCCTGCGCCAGAGCCTGATCGAAGAGGCCCGGGACCTGATGATCCCCGGCCTCGACCGCCCCCTGGTGCAGGACATCCGGCCCCGCGAAGACCTCTACACCGGCCCCTTCGTCGAGAACTTCCCCGACCTCATCCTCACCCTCGACCCGGACTATGCCGCCGTCCCCACCCTGGGCAGCACCCTCATCACCCCCATCCCCAGGCTTCTGCGCACCGGCGACCATCGGCCCGAAGGCATCTTCCTGGCCTGCGGCGCCAACACCCGTCCCGGCCGCCTGCCGCACACGCCCTCGCTGATCGACCTCGCCCCCACCCTCCTCCACTTCGCCGGCCTGCCCATCCCCACCGAGATGGAAGGCGAACCGATCCTCGACGCTTTCCACGACGGCTACCTGGTGCTCCACCCACCCCGCCTCGGCCCCAGCCTGCCGCCGGTTGCCCCAGCGCCCGCCGACGAACTCTCGGCCGACGAAAGCGCCGCCGTAAACGAACGATTGCGCGGGTTGGGCTATATTTGATTGTATTGCGTATTTCGTGTTGCGTATTTCGTGTTGCGTATTTCGTGTTGCGTATTTTTGTCGTATCCCGCAACGATGAGACAATACGGAATACGCAACACGAACTATCCCCTCCTTTTCTATGCTCCTCATCCTCGGCCTCGATGGCGCCGACTGGTCGATCCTCGACGCCCTCATCGATGCGGGCAAGCTCCCTCACCTGGCGGCCCTGAACCAGCGCAGTCAGCGAGGGGTGCTCCGCTCCACCATTCGGCCGGAATCCTCCATCGCCTGGGCCACCTTCGCCACCGGCGTTGGGGCCGGGCGGCATGGCGTCTACAGCTTCAGCACCCAGCGCCCCGATAGCTACGAGACCGCCCTGGTGACCTCGGCCAGCATCCGTCACCCCGCCTTCTGGCAGACGGCCGCCGCCGCGGGCAAACGCGTGGCCCTGCTAAACGTGCCTATGACCTACCCGCCGCAACCGCTGCCGGGCGGGGTCAACGTGGCCGGGATGCTGGCGCCCACCACACGCAGCCCCTTTGTCTGGCCGCCGGACCTGCGCCAACCCTTGCTGAAGGCTGCACCCGGCTACACCGTCGCCCTCGACCGCAGCGGCCTCGACCTCCGCCGCTTCATCGCCGCCTCCACGCGCTCGATCCGGGCGCGCACGGCCGCCGCCAGCTGGTTGGCCCGGCAAGGCGAGTGGGAGGCGATGGTTGTCGTCTACACCGAGACCGATCGGCTCCAGCACTACGGGCTCCACCTGATCGACCCGCAGCATCCCCGCCACAACCCCCACGAAACCACCCTGGGCCAGGAACTCGTCGCCGCCTACCAGATCCTCGACGAAGGCATCGGCCACCTCCTGACCCTCGCCGGCTCCGATGCCACCGTCATCATCCTCTCGGATCACGGCTTTGCCGCCTGCGCCCGCTCTTTCCGGCCCAACGCCTGGCTGCAACAGGAAGGGCTGCTGGCGCTGGCGGCCCAACCTGCTCCCTCTCCTGGCCTCTGGCAGCGGCTGCGCGGCCACGCCGGGCTGCGCCGCCTGAAACAGAGCCTGCCCATCGTCCAGGACTGGCGGCGGCCGCCCTCGCCGGGCGCGGGGCTGGCCGCAGTCGACTGGCCGGCGACGGCCGCCGTCTTCAGCTCGGCCGGCGGGATCCGCTTCAACATCCGGGGCCGCGAGCCGCAGGGCATCCTCACCCCCGCCGAAGCCGAGACCCTGGCCGCCGAACTGGGCCACAAGCTGTTGGCGCTGGTCGATCCTGCCAGCGGTCACCCCGTCCTCGCCGCCGTCCACCGCCGCCAGGATTTGTATCACGGCCCCTACCTCGACCTGGCCCCCGACTTGATCCTCGAACCCGTGCGCCGTCACGCCGACCCCAGGCGCGTGTGCCTGCTGTCCTACGATCTCGGCGGCGCTGTCTTTGCCGATAGCGGCGATCTCACCGGCAACCACGCCCTCGAAGGCGTGTTCATGGCCGCGGGGCCAGAGATCGGGCCGGGCGTCCTCCACGACGCCGAGATAGTGGACGTCGCACCCACCCTCCTCCACCTGCTGGGCCTGCCCCTGCCCGCAGACCTCGATGGTCGTGTGCTGCCGATCGGGGGAGCGAGCCGCGCCGTGACACACACAGCCGCCGGCAACCCATCCCCACCGCCCTCCGGCGCCCCGGCCTTCGCCCCGGATGAACAGGCGGCGGTCGAGCAGCACTTGCGCGCGCTCGGCTATCTCTAGGCCCACGCTTGGCCGCAGGCCCGAAAGCGCATACAATGACGGCCTGATCCCCGTCCTCTTTTCGGGGCCGACGCCTCCCATGTCTCGGCGCTACACTCTCTTGTTCGCAGGTCTCTTCATCGCCCTGGCCCTGGTGGGGGTGGTGTGGGCCAGGCTGGCATGGGGCGGACGCGACCACACCACCCCAACCGACGTGGCCGCGGCGCCGACCTGGACGCCGACGGCGGCGGTCGTCGGCGTGCTACAACCGACTGCTGCCAGCGCCGCCACCACCCCCGCGCCCACGGCCACGGCTGCGCCGATCCCCACCCTCACGCCCACCCCCTTCCCACCGGAGCCAACAAACACCCCCACGCTTGCCGGGGCCGAGGGAGCATCGGCGCCGCCTGTTGCGGCCACAAGCCCGGCCAGACGCATCGATTCGGCGGGGCCGATCCCACTCCCCACCATCCAGCCGCTGCCCATCGGCCAGGGCCTCGCCCCGGTTCGCCTGCTCATCCCCGCCCTGGGGCTGGATGCGCCCGTGCTGCCGATGGGCTGGCACGTGGTGGAAGACGCCAACGGCATCCGCAGCGAGTGGGATGTGGTGGACGATGCCGCCGGGCATCACATCGACTCGGTCTTTCCAGGCGAGGCGGGCAATGTCGTGCTTTCGGGGCACAACAACATCGGCGGGGCAGTGTTCCGCTCGGTCTGCGTCATCGGCGAGCCGGGTGTGGATTTTGGCCTGGGCGACGAGATGATCCTGCAGGACGAGGCTGGCCGCAGCTTCGTCTACCAGGTGGAAGGCTGGCAGCGCTTCGCCGAGGCGGGCGCCAGCATCGCCCAACGCCAGGCCAACGCCCGCTACCTGGCGCCCACCGCGCGCGCCCAACTGACACTCATCACCTGCTGGCCGCCCACCTCCAACACCCACCGCGTGGTCGTCACCGGCCCGCTGACAGGAATGCGCTAAGCGATGCCCCGTCCGCTCCTCCCCCTCTTCCTCCTGCTGCTGCTCGGCCTGCTGGCTGCCTGCGGCTCCTCGCCCACTGTCATCACCTGGGAAACAGCCTCGGAGGTCAACACGGCCGGGTTCAACATCTACCGTGGGCCGAGCGCCGAGGGGCCGTGGACACAGATCAACGCCACGCTGATCCCGCCGTCTTCCGACCCGGTGCAAGGCGGGAAATACGAGTATCGCGACGCCGCCCCCATCCCCGGCGAGGCCTATTATCTGCTCGAAGAGATCGAACTGAACGGCGCCAGCACCCGCTATCCACCCACCCAACTCGCGCCTGCCGGCCGCACCAACTGGCTGCTTTGGGTCGGCGCGGCGGTGGCAGCAATGGCCGCCGGCTGGGTGATCGGCGGGCGTCTTCGCTCCAAATCTGGCCAGAACGAGGAGGGGAGCTAATGGATCTCCATGACCGCACGGTGCTAATCACAGGGGCGTCGATGGGCATCGGCGCCGCCACGGCGCGGGCTTTTGCCAGCGCCGCCGCCGCCCCGCCTCTTCGCCTGGCCCTCCTGGCCCGATCGAGCGACCGCCTGCAGGCGCTGGTCACGGAGTTGAACCGGCAGCCGGGCGTGCAAGCGCTGGCCGTGACCGCCGATGTGACGCAGCCGGAGAGCCTGGCCCCGGCGGTGGCGCAGATCGAGGGCGCGTTCGGGCCGGTGGATATCCTGGTCAACAACGCCGGGGTGGGGATGCGCAGCCCGGTGGGAAGCATCGACCTGGCCGCGGCGCGGCAGGTGTTCGAGGTCAACTACTGGGGGGCGCTGGCCTGCATCGAGGCCGTGCTGCCGGGGATGATGGCGCAGCAGGACGGGCTGATCATCAATATCTCGTCCATCCTCGGCCACCGGGCCATGCCCAACGCCGGCATCTATTGCTCGACCAAGTTCGCGCTCAACGCCCTGTCCGAGTCGATGCGGCTGGAGCTGCGTCCGCATGGCATCCGCGTCGTTGGCTTCTATCCGGGCGTCACCGAGACCGAATTCGGGCGCAATGAGTTGACCGGCGACGCCACCGGCCAGGGCCGCAACCGCGCCGCTCGCACGTCCGCGGCGACGGTGGGGCAGGCCATCGTGCGGGCAGCGCAGAGCGAGCCGCGCGACGGCTATGCCACGCTTTTCGACCGGGTTTTCGTCTGGGGCGCAACTCTGGCACCCGGCCTGCTGGACAGGATGCTGGCACGTTTTTATCGGCGCGGGGTTGGTGGTACACGGATAGACGCGGATGAACGCGGATAAAGAAAAAGAAATCCGCGCCGACCCGCGTTCATCCGCGTGCCCCTACCTATCCGCACAGGGTTGTTTATACGCGGATAAACGCGGATGAACGCGGATAAGAAAAATCCGCGTTCATCCGCGTTTATCCGCGTACCTTTATTCCGGCGCCATCGGGGCGACGAGCAGCGTTTGGGAACGGAGGACGCGCACCTGGCCCGGCCGGCCGCCTGGAATCCGGCGCAGGTGCCGGCGCTGGGTGTAGATCACCGCGACCTTGCCATCATGGCGGGCCTGCGATTGCCAGGCCGCCCACGCCGCCGCCTGTAGCAACGTGCTTTCGGGCGCGTCCCGCCCCTCGGTCTTGATCACAACGTGCGAGCCGGGCACACGCTCGCTGTGCAGCCAAAGATCGTCCGGCCCGGCCAGTTCCCAGGTCACGCGCTCGTTCTGGGTGGCATTGCGGCCGACGAGCACGGTGAAGCCATCGCTTGTGCGCAGGCGCAAGGGCTGCGAACGCTGGATGGGCGGGCGACGGCGCTTTTCGGGGGCGGGCAGCAGGCCGGAGATCAGCAGCGCCTCGCGCACCTCCTCGATCTGGGCGGCATCTTCGGCCAGGTGGAGGTCGGTCTGGAGTTGGTCGAGAAACTCCAGGTCGCGATCGGTCTCGGCCAGCAGGTCGGGGATGCGGGCGGCGGCGCGCTTGGCCTTGTGATAGCGGGCGAAGTAGGCCTGGGCGTTTTCGCTGGGCGAAAGGGTGGGGTCGAGCGGGATGCGGAGGAGGGCGTCGCCGGCGTCGGCCAACAGCTCGGCGTGGCCAGGACGGATCTGCCAGGCATAGGCCAGGATCCACTCGCCAAAGCTCCTGATCTCGTCCACTTCTTCGGCGCTCACGGCCTGCTCGCCCAGCCCGATCCGGCGGCCGTTCAGCCGGCGGCGGGCGTCGTCCAGCAGGGCCTGCACCTGGCTGCGCCGGCCGGCGTAGGCATCGGCGCCGATGAGGGCGGCGTAGTAGTCGGCGGCGGCGCGGCTGATGGTGGGGCGAAGTTCATAGCCGTCCAGATGGCTCAGCTCGTAGGGGGCGAAAGCCAGCGGCCCGCCATCCTGGCCGAAAACGACCGACGGCGCCCACCCGCCCTGCCGCGGCAGGCCCCGCAGCCAGACGATGGCATCGAACAGCGCCCGCGAGCGGGCGTTGGCATGGCCGAACGTTGCCAGGGCGTCGCCGGTGGCGCGGAAGACCAGTTCGCGGGCGGCCAGCGGGCTGATCCCGGCCACCTGCCCAATCAGCGCCCGCCAGATAGGGCCTGCCGGGGCGAGGTCGCAGAGGCGTTCGAGATCGGCCACGGTCAGGAGGTCGATGGGGGTCTTGTCGGGTTGGGGCGGCGGCGGCAGATAGGGACGGCCGGGCAGGATGGGGCGATGCGGGTTGCGGTCTGGCCCAAAACGGCGCAGCGCCTCCAGGATGGCGCCCTCCTCGCTCAGCAACAGCAGATTGCTCCATTTTCCCATGATCTCCGCCGCCAGGGTCGTCTTGCCCAGTTCGGGGTGCTCGCAGCCGCAGAAGAGGATGCGCTCCCAGGCCGGCTGGAAGACATCGACCAGACGGGCGCCCACCAGCCGCTTGCGGGCCAGCAGGAGGAAAGGCGCATCGGTCTCGGCCCCACGGCGGGCTTTTTCGGGCAGAAGATGGGCGCGGGCGGAGGAGGGCTGCGTATCGAACAACAGCCACTGCCGCCCCTCGCGGCCAAACACCTCCAACGCCAGGCTGCGTTCGTCCGGCTGCACCACGGCCTGGATGCGGCCCCCGGACACAGTTTCGTTCAGTTCGCGGGCGACGGCGGTGAGGGTGATGGCGTCCATAGCAGGCGCCAGACCCTAAAGGTTTTGGAAACCTTTAGGGTCTTTGCATTCATTTGTCCTGCGCAGCCAGTTTCGCCCGCTCCTCCTCCACCAGCACCCGGCGCAGGAACTTGCCCACCATCGATTTGGGCAATTCGGAGCGGAACTCGACCTGGGAGGGAACCTTGTAGGGGGCCAGGTTCTGCTTGCAGTGGGCGATAAGCTCCTCGGCGGTGGCGCTCTGGCCGGGCTTGAGCACCACATAGGCCTTCACCGTCTCGCCGCGGCGCGCATCCGGCACGCCCGCCACCACCGCCTCCTGCACCTTCGGGTGCTCGAACAGCACCTCCTCGACCTCGCGCGGGACGATGTTGTAGCCGGAGGCGATGATCAGGTCCTTTTTGCGGTCGACGATGTAGAAATAGCCGTCCTCGTCCATCTTGGCGATGTCGCCGGTATACAGCCAGCCTTCGGCGTCCTTCACCTTGCGGGTTTCTTCTTCATGGCCCCAATAACCGGCCATCACCTGCGGCCCGCGCAGAGCCAACTCGCCCTCCTCGCCTACGCCTAGTGGCTGGAATTTGCCATCCGGGCCGGGGTCGAGCGAGACGATGCGGGCCTCGACATCGGGCAAGGGCACGCCGATCGAGCCGGCTTTCGAGTTCCCCCAGATTGGGTTGGCGTGGGTGACGGGCGCGGCTTCGGTCAGACCATAGCCCTCGCGCAGCCGGCCGCCGGTCAGTTCCTCGAAGCGCCTCTGCACCTCGGCCGGCAGCGGCGCCGCGCCCGAAATGCAGGCCTTGATCGTGTGCAGATTGAACTTGGCCACGTCCTTGTGGTTGATGATGCCGATGTACATCGCCGGCACGCCGGGGAAGAGGCTGCACCCCTCGCGCTGGATCATGTCCATGACGGCCACGAGGTCGCGCGGGTTGGGGACGACAAAGATCTCGGCCCCCAGTTTGAGGCCCAGCAACATGCAGGTGGTCATGCCGTAGACATGGAAGAAGGGGATGGCGCCCATCACCTTTTCTTTGCCGATGTCCACACGAGTGAACCAGGCCTGGCACTGCAAGACGTTGGCCACCAGGTTGCGATGGCTGAGCATGGCCGCTTTGGGCACGCCGGTGGTGCCGCCGGTGTATTGGAACAGGGCGATGTCATCCGGGGCGATGTGGACATCGGGCGGGTTGGGCGGGTTGGTTTTGATCAGGGTGGTGAAATGGTGGATATTGCCACCCTCTGGCACTTCGACCCAGGTCCCTTCTTTCTCGCGCGCCCGCTTGACCAGGGTCGCGAACGGCTGGCCGATGAAGTCGTTGAGGTGATAGAGGATGACGTTCTTGACCTTGGTCTCGGCCTGGATTTCTTTCAGCTTGGGATAGAGTTCGTTCCAAATGATGATGGTTTCGGCGCCGGAATCCTGGAGCTGATGGCGCATCTCGCGCGGGGTGTAGATGGGGTTGGTGTTGATGACGATGGCGCCCAGGCGGATGGCGGCCAGAAAGGCGATGACGCCGCCCGGCGAGTTGGGCGTCTGCACGGCCACGCGGTCGCCCTTTTTCACCCCCATCCCCGCCAGCGCCGTCGCCAGGCGATTGACCCGGTCTTCGAGCTGGCGATAGGTGAAGCTGACGCCGATCTTGAGCCCCGCTGGCAGATAGCGCAGGTTCATCGTCAACGCCTTGTGGTACATGTATTCGACAAAAGGCGTCTGCAACAGTTCCCACAACGATTTGTCTGGATAGTGAAGCGTGGGCGGCGCTTCCGCTTCGTAGTGTTTCAGCCAGGGCTTGTCCATAAGAGGCTCCTTCGCAGGCGGCAAGGGCCAGGCGCCCGGTTGCGCCTGCTTTGTGCTGCGCCTGCGGCCTGATTATATGCAGCATGACGCAGTGCGTCAAAACGGTCAAGATGGCCCAACCATCGTTTTGCAGGCGCCCCCCAACTTGCCAACCAGCACTTTCGCACGGATAATATAGTCAGCTTATAATAAACTGCTTATATGACTCGCAGCGAGTGTACTCATGTCCAAATTCGTTGGACGCCAGCAGGACATCGACGCCGGATCCAGAGGGCGTCGCCGGGGAGGTGCGAGCGCCAAACCTGGGCGGCGTTGTCCCACACGCGGGCGGCGTCGTAGCTGCCGGCGATGGCGGCCAGAGTGACTTCCACGCACGCGAAGCCAGTACCTGGTAGAAAAGTCAAACCAGGCTGTTTCTCAGGCTGCTCAGCGCCTTAAGCGGCAACATCGTAATCCGAGGATGGACGGGATAAGTCTGCTGGCCGGGATAAACCACCCAGAGGTGGTCGAGCTTCAGATCACTTATCGATGTGTGCATCGATTGGGTGAGGCTCGGCGCTTCGTTGAACTTGATCTCGATCCCAAAGCGCCCTCCGGCGTGTAGGAAAAAGAGGTCTACTTCCGCTCCGGTGTGCGTGCTCCAGAAATAAGCCTGCGAAGGCTTTACGATTCGCAGAACTTGCTCGATCACGAAGCCTTCCCACGAGGCGCCAAGACGAGGATGCGCCAACAGGCTGTGGAAATCGGCTATGCTCAGCAGGCTGTGGAGTAGGCCTGCGTCGCGCAGGTAGACCTTGGGCGCTTTGACTTGCCGTTTGCCGATATTTTCATACCAGGGCTGTAGCTGCCGCACCATATAGGCCCCGGTCAGGATGTCCAGATAAGAGCGCACGGTTTTGTCTGATAAGCTCATGGCCCGCCCCAACTCCGAGGCGTTCCAAGTCTGGCCATGATAGTGCGCCAACATCGTCCAGAAACGCCGCATAGCGGCCGCTGGGATGGTGATGCCCAATTGGGGAAGGTCGCGTTCAAGAAAGGTGCGGATGAAGCCTTCACGCCAGGCCAGGCTGTCTTCGTCGCTGGCTGTCAGAAAGGCGCGCGGGAATCCACCCCGCACCCAAAGTGATTGCCAGTTTTCGTCTCCAACCTCGGCGAGATCGAAGCCAGAAAGCTCGATGAACTCTACCCGGCCTGCCAGCGTTTCCGACACCCCTTTGACGATGGCAGGTGACGCGCTCCCCAGGATGAGGAAGTGGGCCTGGTTGTCCGGGCGATCTACCAGGACCCTCAAAACGCTGAATAGCTCAGGCATGGCCTGAATCTCGTCCAGCACTACTAACCCTTGTAATGAGCCGAGGACAAGCTCTGGGTTTTGGAGTCGGCGTGAATCGGGTTGAGACTCAAGATCGAAAATAGTTACCGGCTTGTCGCGGGCAAACAGCCGGGCCAGGGTCGTCTTGCCACTTTGTCGCGGCCCCAAAAGCGCAGTCACGGGCGAGCGGCGGGTAGCGGCGAGAAGCTGGTGGAGGTAAAGAGGTCGGTCGAGCACAGGAACATTCTAGCATGTTATTTCGGAGTGTCAATCCGAGATTTCATGCCCAAACCAACCACATCGGCGAGAGTTGGCAACTGTTGCACAGTTGCCAACTCTGATCCCTCAATTCACAATCGTCACATCCACCGCCTTCGTCGCCCGGATCCAGAGGGCGTCGCCGGGGTTGAAGGCGGAAAGATCGTTGCCGGGGTCGCCGGGGAGGTAGGAGCGCCAGACCTGGGCGGCGTTGTCCCACACGCGGGCGGCGTCATAGCTGCCAGCGATGGCGGCCAGCGTCGCTTCCACCCGCTGCGGGGCCAGGGCCGGGTAGCCGATCTGATTCCAGCCCGGTTCCAGGTGGATGACCGTGCGGTTCGGGCGCAGCCCGGTCAGGTTCAGCGTCCCCGGCTGCGTCATCTGCACCCAAACGCCGATCAGCTCCGGCACGGCGGGCAGGTCATTGGCCCCGCCGCCGGGCGTGTAGGTGCGCCAGCGAGCCGGTTTGACGCTGTTATCCCACCAGCGCACCAGGCTGTACTTGCCATCGATGCTGCCAAAGACCTCGGGTAGCGCCGGGTTCTGCGGCACCAGGGGGATGGAGAACGCCTGCCAGCCGCCGCCCAGGTTGAGGCTGAAGGTCGTGACGCCGCCCTGCCCGCTGGGGGTGGGGGTGGCGATGGGGGTGGGGGTGGGCGTGGGGGTGGCCAGCGTGGCGCCCGTGGGCAAAGAGATGGTGAGGAGGGGACGCAGGCCGGGCTGTTCGTGGTCGCTGCTGGCCAGATTCAGCCCCAGCAGCCCGCCCTCACCCAGCCGCAGCAGCCAGCCGTGGTTCGGCTCACCGTTCAGCCAGGCCTGGACATCGGCGGTCACATCCATCACCAACTCGTCGCCGCCATCCAAAGGCGAGGCGGCGCTGGGGATGGCGCGATAGTCGCTGCCGGCGCTCCCCGCGCCCGGCTGCGCCCAGGCTGTGGTCTCGGTGGCCAGCAGCCAGTTGGCCGCCGGCGGGAACCAGCTATGCAGCAGCCGGTGAACCAGCAGCGAGCGTCCCACGGCCGAATTGCTGCGATAGGTGATGAAGAGGTGCAATTCGGCGCTGCGGATCTGCGTCCCCATCGGGATCGGTCGCAGATCGAAGCCGAGGAGGGCGCGGCTTTGCAGGCCGGCCGCCTCTTGCAGGGCCAGCAACGGCGCCGCGACGTAGTTGACCTGGGGATCGAGGGCCGAGAGGTGGGTGTCGATGGCGCCGGCATAGCCATCGACGCCGTTACGCAGGCTGGCGCTGAAACGGTCGGGCGTGGCCGTGGGGGTGCGGGTGGGGGTGGGAGTCGGCGTCTCCGAGGCGGTGGGGGTGATGGTGGGGGTGCCGGTCTCGGTCGGCGTCAGAGTCGTGGTTGGGGTTTCGGTCGGCGTCGGGGTCTCCGAGGCGGTGGGGGTGATGGTGGGGGTGGGCGTCTCGGTCGGCGTCGGCGTGATCGTCGGGGTTTCGGTCGGCGTCGGCGTCTCGGTGGCGGTGGGGGTGATGGTGGGGGTAGGGGTGATCGTCGGCGTCGGCGTCTTGGTGGGGGTGACGGTGGGCGTGGGGGTGGGGAACGAGCCGGAGGGGGCGAGGACGTAGCGGATCTCCAGCTTGGGACGCTGCGTCAGGTCGGTGGTGTATTCGGCCGCCGCCACCAGGAAGCGGGCGTTCGAGTCGCTCATCTCCACCAACCAGCCGTGGTTCGGCGTCCCCGCTAGAAAGGCGTTGACATCGGCCAGGACGTTGAACGTGACCCAGCCCAGCCCGGTCATGACTTTGAAATCGGTGGCGGTGGCGGCGCGGTCGTTGGCGCCCCGCGCACCCGCTGTCTGCCAGGGTGTGCCGGCGGCGGCCTGTTGCCAGGTGGCGGCGTTCACATCCCAGGCCCGCCCCATGCGGTAGATGCGGGCGGTCAGGTCCTGGCCGCCGTCGAGGGTGGCGTAGTAGGAGAGGGAGGCGCTGCTGACGACGCTGTTGGCCGGCAAGGGGCTAAGGTCGAATTTGAACAGCCCGCTCTTGGCCGGGTTGGCGCCCTCGGCGCGCCATTCCAGCGTCTGGCTGGCGGCGTAGTTGGCTGTGGGCAGCCAGGCATCGAGGAAGGTGTCGGTGACGCCGTTGTAGCCGTTGCTACCGGGCTGCAATACCAGGCTGTAGGCTTGCAGACGCATCTGGCCCAGGTCGGCATAGACGCCGCCGGGGCTGGCGCCCTCCCATACCAGCCAGCTTTCGGCGCCGGCGTCGCCGGCGTCGTCATCCTCCAGGCCGATATTGAAACCCAGGGCGCGGTCGTGGGCCAGGGCGCCCCCGATCATGCTTTGGGGTACGGCGACCTCGACCGTGTAGCCATCGGCGGCGCTGGCGACATAGGCCAGGGCCTGGAAGCCGTTGCTCACGCTGCCATCAGCACCTATGCGGATGTTCCAATCGGTGGGGCCGCCCTGCTCGCCGTCGTCGTTGCCGTCGAAGGCCAGATGGACGGCGTCGCCAGGGCGGAGGGTGGCGTCGTGGACATGGATGCCGACGAAGACGTAGTTCGGCCACCAGCGAGCGCGTACATCGGCGCTGAGGTCGGCAGGGGTGATGCCCGCTCCTTGCTGCGTGTCGGCGGTGGCGGCGGTGAGGCTGAGCGTTTGATCGTTGTTCCACTCGGCCAGGCTGCCATCCATGGTCATCGCCCCGGCCGGGACGGCGATGAGGGTGGCGGAGCCGCCGCCGAAAGGCTGGAAGGCGACGGTGGCAAAGGTGGCGGCGTTGGCGTTCAGGCTGGCATCGGTCCAGACCAGGGCGCTCTGCTGGCCCCCGCCTTCGTGGTCGCTCAGGCCCAGGTTGAGGCCGACCGTCCGGCCAGACTCGAAGCCCCCACCCAACGCCCCAGCCGGGATCTGGACCTCCACCCGGTAGCCGCCGGATCGAGGCTGCACCCCAACCGTGGGGCTGAACCCGGAGGCAGTGACGCGACCATCGGCATAGATGCTGAGCGTGCGGTCATCGCCGCCGCCGCCCACATTGTCGTCGAGGCCATCGAGGGCGATGTCGATGCGGTCATCGGGCTGCACAGAATCATCGGTCACATCCAGGGCCAGGAAGAGGCGGGCCTCCCACCAGCGGGCGCGCAGGGCCAGGCTCAAGTCCGAGGGGCTGGGTGTGGCGCCGGTGATCGAGGCGGCGTTGCTGGCGTCGATGCTCACGGCCCCAGACGAGGTCCAGTCATCCAGGTTGCCATCGGCAACGGTGTTCTGCTGCGGCGGCGCGGCCACGGTTTGTGAGGCATTGGCGGCGTAGCGGAAGACGACGCCTTCTTCGCCGGCGGCAAAGGCCAGGTTTTCGTCATGGGCGTCGACGGCGTTGAGCCAACCCGACATAGGCACGACCTGCCGCGTCCAATTCTGGCCGCCATTGGTGGTGAAGATGATCCAACCCTGGTCGCCCACGGCCCAGCCGGTGTTGAGATCGACCATAACCACGCGCTCCAGGATGGGCGAGGCGGCGTCCAGGACGGTGCTCTGCCAGGCGGCGGGGTCGATGACATTGGCGCTGCGCAGGATGGCGGCGCCTTCGCAGGGCTTTTCGTCGATGGGGCCAGAGGTCTTTTTGCAGCCCACCAGCCAGCCGTAGTCCAGATCGCCGTCGCCGTTGGCGTCGAAAGCGTCGAAACCGTCCGTCTGCCAGAAGGCAAATTGCGTGGGCATGATGTAGCTGCGCCAGGCCTGGCCGCCGTTGGTAGTGTAGGCAAAGAAGTCGGTGCGTTTGCTGGAACGGCCACCCTCGTAAGGCGAGACCATGTCCAGGTCCAGCCCGGTGGCCCCGCCTGTGCCCTGCGCCCACGTGCTGTTGGTGGCATAGAAATGCGCCCCGCGGCCAACGGCAACCGACTGGGTGGCCGAGGTCACGTTCAGATCGTAGAGACTCTGGCTGTAGTTGGGCGGATATTCGCGCGTCCAACTCTCGCCGCCGTTGGTGGTGTGGGCGATCATGCCGCGGCGCCCGGCCACCCGGCAATCGATAACGCTGCCAGGGACGCAGGAGACGCCATGAAGGATGGTGGCGCGCTGGTTGGCCACAGGGTCGGCCAGACCGGCGCCGGTGCGCAATTCGTTGGCCAGCTCGCGCCACGTCTCGCCGCCATCGGTGGTTTTCAGCACGGTCATGTCCTGGCCAGAGATGTAGGCGATCTGGTCGGAGACAACATCGATTTGGTAGTACCAGGGATAGAAGCCGCCGATCAGGTGCTCCCAGGCCGTGCCGTTGAAGGTGCCCCACACAAACCAGGCATCGCGGGTGATTTTGTCGGCGGGTGCATCGAAGTAGTTGCCCTCGTTCATCACGGCCATGTCGCCGCCTACCCAGGCGTGCGTGCCGTCGCCCACCCCCAGGGCGCTGACGGCGATGCCGGCGACGCCGGTGGAGGCGCTGGCGGTGTGGCGGTCGCGCTGTAGATCGATGTCGCTGCCGGTCACAGATGTCACCGCCGTCCAATTGTCGCCGCCGTTGGTGGTGCGATAGAGGCGCTCCTCGGTGATGTTGCCGCTGACGACGGCCACACCTGCCGCCCAACCGATCTGCGTTTGACCGGGGGCGAATTCGATCTCGTAGATATTGAAGGAGGGGATGGATTTGGGCGACCAGCTGGCGCCCTGGTCGCTGCTGGCGCGCAGGACGCCGCCATCGCCCACCAGCCAGGCCGAGTTGCCTTCGACATGGATATCGCGCAAGACCGCCCCGGCCGGGACGACGCCCGACCGCACGGTCCAGTTCGTCCCGCCGTTGGTGGTGGTGAGCAAAGTCCCGGCGTCGCCCGCGGCCACGCCGTGCTGACCATCGGCGAACATGCGCACGGCCCGCAAATGGGCGGCCACGCCGCTGGTCTGCGGCGTCCAACTGGCTCCGCCGTTGCTGCTGTGGGCGATGAGGCCGCCATCACCGACGACCCAGCCGTTGGCGCCATCGAGGAAGTGGACGCCGTTGAGGTTGGCAGCCAGGCCGCTGGGAAGTTGTTTCCAGTTGTTGCCGCCATCGCCCGAAAACACCACCGTCCCGCTCTGCCCCACGGCCCAGGCGTTGGCGCCGACGGCGCTCAGGTCGTAGAGATCCTTGTCGGTCACGGGTGACTGATAGCGCCAGGTCTCGCCACCGTTGGTGCTCTTCAGCAACATGCCCTGCGAGCCGGCCCCCAGCACGGTTTGGGCGTCGCGCCCGGCCAGGGCAAAGAGCGCGCCCTCGCCCCGCCAGGCGCGCTGCCAGGTGGAGGTTGCGGCTGGGGCAGCGGGCGCCGCCATTCGGGGCTGGGCCACGACGACGGCGCTGATGGGAAGGAGGACGAACAAGAGGAGGAGCAGGAGGGGTTTGAGCGGGCGCATGATGATGGTGCCGACGGGGAGATGAGCGCAGGGTGTCGAGAGGAACGGTCTCGGAGTGCCACGGTTGCGGGCAGGGTGAGACGGGCAGTTTCTGCCTGTTGGCCTACGTTAGCACCCGGTAGAGATGGCGTCAAGGGGGTGGAGGGTTGGATGAAAAGACTGTCATGGGCGGTTTGAGCGCGAAAGGGGGAAGTTGACGGAATTTTCATGTTGGGGGAATCGATGCCAGCCCCATCGCAACCGCTTCATCATGCCGAGTAACGTCGCGAGGAACGAAGCGACGCTCGTTTGCACTTTGTCCCAAGGTTGGTTACAGTAGTAACTGCTTCGACGCCTTACCCCAGGAGCAGACAGCCCTATGATGACAATCGCGATCAGAGAACAATATGTTGAGGTGTTATCCGCTTTCGGCGATATGCAGAGCGCGGTCGATCTGGCCTTACAGCGCTTTACAATCGAACAGATCACGGCCAGGAGTGCCGACCTGCGTCGCCGCGATGCTGAATATCGCCTGAGGTACGGCTTGGACTACCTGGCTTTTGCACGGCGCATGGCCGAGGATGAGGGATTTGTCGAGAAGATCGAACGCCAGGTATCCAAAACATGGGAGATCGATCTGGCGGACTGGGAGTATTGCCACGAGGGTGTAAAGGATTGGACGCGACGGTTGCAGAGTATCTTGCTGTCATCGTGAGCCAGGCCAGGCTCGTGGCAGAGGCGACGAGTACTGATCCAAAACAAGACGCCGCCTGCGTACGCAGGCGGCGTCTTGTTTGGATCGAGTGTATGCGCAGCACCGAAGGCGTGTTCACGCCTCACGCCTCACTCATCACTCCTCACTCCTCACCTCCGAATCAACGGCATCCAGATCGGGACCGAGACCGGGGTGGCCGTGGGCGTGGCCGTCGGGGTCGAGGTCGGCGTCTCGGTGGGGGTCTCGGTCGGCGTCGGGGTGGCCGTGGGGGTTTCCGTCGGGGTGGCCGTGGGGGTGGCGGTCTCGGTGGGAGTGACGGTCGGGGTCGGCGTCTTGGTCGGGGTCGGCGTGGTCGTCGGTGTGGGGGTGCGGGTGGGGGTGGCGGTGGCGATGGGGGTGGGGGTGGGCAGGGTTCCGCCGGGCAGGATGTACTCGATGCTCAGCTCCGGCAGCGGGTTGGCCTGGTTCCAGTTGCTGCTTGCCAGTTTGTAGAGCGAGGTCGTGGCGCCTGTGCCATTCAACAGCCAGCCATAGTTGGGCGCCTGGCCCTGCGCGAAGGCCTGCACATCCTGGGTCACGTCCCAAATGGTCTGCACGCCGGCCCGGCTGAGTGTGGCCTGGGCGCTAGGGACGGCCAGCCGGTCAGCGGAACCGCTGGCGCCGGGCGTCTGCCAGGGAGCGCCGGCCGCGGCCTGGTTCCAGGAGGCCTGGTATTCTTCCCAGGGCCGCAGCAGCCGATAGAGACGCGTCTCCAGCGGCGTCACCTCGCGCTCGATCACATACAGCCAGAGCTGCGACTTGATGATCTGGGCGTTGGCGGGCAGGCTGGAAAGGTCGAAGCGGATCAGGCTTTGTTGGGCGCCGTTGGGCCGAATGAGGATGTAGCCGTAGTTGCCGTAGTTGTTGTTGACGTTCCACTGGTCGATGACAGTGTCGCTCACGGGGCCGCCGCCGGGCGCGGCATCGATCTCCAGATAGAGCGGCTTGAAGACGAGCGACCCGAAGTCGGTCTGAATCCCGGCCACCGACGCACCCTGCCAGTTAAGGCGGCGGTCGATGACGCCGTCGTTGTCGATGTCATCGAGCAGCCCGTAATTAAAGCGCAGCGACTGATTGCCCTGGAAGTTCCCGCCCAGCACGGCCGCCGGGAGGGCGATCTCTAGCTGATAGCCGCCGGCTGTGCTCTGCCCGGCCGCCAGTACCTGGGCCGAGGGCGCGCCATCCTGCCACACGCGGCCATCGGGCCAGATCACGAACTCGTGGTCGCCGGCCCCGGCCAAACCATCGCCAGCCGGGTCGAAGGCCAGGTGCACGGCGTCGGCGGTCGAGGGGCTGGCGTCGGACACCTGTAGCCCGAAGAAGAGCGTATCGGCCCACCAGCGCAGGCGGAGGCCGGCCGAGAGTTGGGCATCGCCGGCCAGAGGCGGCCCTTGCAGGCTATCGGCCGAGGCCGCAGTCAGCGGATAGGTCGCTTCGGCGCTCCACTCGGCCAGGCTGCCATCCACGGTCAGGCTGCCGGTCGAGCGGGCTTCGAGCTGGGGCTGCTGGCGGTCGAACTGGAACAGGGTCAGTTCGCCGAAGCCGGCCGGGTTCTGATCCAGGCTGTCGCCGGCCCAGATGAGGGTGGTAGTCGGGTCGGCCTGGGCCGCGACCCCGCTGGCGAAGTCGTAGAGGGCGATGTTGACGCCCATCTTGCGCAGGTGGGTGAAGCCGCCGCCCAGGGCAGCGGCGGGAAGGGCGGCCTCGATCTCGTAGCCGCCGGCAACCTGGCGCACGGCAAACTCCCAGCCCGCGGGCGGAGCGCCGCCATCCACCGTCAGGCTGCCATCGGCCCCGAACAGCAGGGTGTGATCCTCGGCGCCGGGCTGACCGTCTTGCAGGCCATCCAGGGCGAGGCCGAAGCGGTCGGAACCGGCGGGGGTGGCGTCGGTCACATGGATGCCCAGGTAGAAGCGGTGGTCATCCCAGCGCGTGCGGACGTCGGCTGCGAGCTGGCCGGGTGCAGGCTCCTGGCCGAGGAGGGTATCGACATCGGCGGCGTCGATGGTGCGCAGATAGGCGTCGCTCCAGTCGCCCAGGTCGCCATCGATGGCGACGACGCCCTGCGCGCCGGCCGTCAGGCGGCGGTCGGGCTGGGCAAAGCGGAGGACGACGCCGTCTTCGCCGGCGACATAGACGCGGTTGCGGTTGACTACATCCAGGGCGTTGAGCATGGCGTCGGCGGGGACGGGCTGCTGCGTCCAGGTCTCGCCGCTATCCTCGGTGAACAGGATCCAACCCTCGTCGCCCACGGCCCAACCGGTGGTGGTGTCCACCATTTCGATGCGCTGGAGGATGGGCGAGCCAGGGCCAAAGGTCGTTGCCTGCCAGCCGTTGGCGTCGAAGATGGTGGGGTTGTGGAGGATGGCGCCACCCACGCAGGGCTTATCGTCGATAGGACCAGAGGTTTTGACGCAGCCGACCAGCCAGCCGTTATCCATGTCGCCGTCGCCGTTGGCGTCGAAGGCATCGAAGCCGTCGGTCTCCCAATAGGCGAACTGAACGGGCATGATGTAGCTGCGCCAACCCTGGCCGCCGTTGAGCGTGTAGGCCCAAAAATCGGTGCGTTTGCTGGCCCGGCCGCCTTGCGTGGGCGTGGTCATGTCGAGATCGAGGCCGGTGGCGCCGCCCAGACCTTGCGTCCAGTTGAGGCGATTGGTGGAATAGAAATGGGCGCCGCGCCCCACCGCCGTGGCCGTGGCCGCGCCGGTGACATTGAGGTCATAGATACTGGCGGTATAGCCGGAAGCATATTGCCGTTTCCAGGTCTCGCCGCCATCGGTGGTGCGGGCGATCAGCCCCCCACGGCCGCCGATATGGCAGTCGTTGGGGTTGCCCGGAGCGCAGGAGAGGCCGTGGATATGGGTGTTGCGGTTGTTGTCGCCGGGATCGGCAAAGTCCGGGTTCTCGCGCATCTCGTTGGCGATCTCGCGCCAACTCACGCCACCGTCAGTGGTCTTCAACAGCGTCATGTCGTGACCGCCGATATAGGCGGTCTGCTCATCTGGCGCGGCCAGGCTGTAGTACCAGGGATAGAAGCCGCCGATCATGTGCCACCACTTGACGCCGTTGCTCGTATGCCAAACAAACCACGACTCGCGGGCGATCAGGTCCTCGGGCGCGTCGTAGTAGTTGCCATAGTTGCGGTTGGTGGCCCCACCCCCCACCCAGGCGTGGGTCGTATCGCTGACGCCCAAGGCCGTCACCTCGATCGCGGTCTGGATACCGCTGGCGCGGGCCAGATCGACATCGCTGCCCTCGACAGAAGTAACCGGCGCCCAGCTGCTGCCGCCATTGGTGGTGCGGTAGATGCGTTCTTCTTCGATGGCGCCGCTGACGGCGATGCCTGCCGCCCAACCGATCTGGTCCTGTCCTGGTGCGAATTCGATCTCGTGAATGTGGAAATAGGGGATATTCCTGGTCGCCCAGGTGGCGCCCTGGTCGCTGGAGTAGCGCAGGATGCCGCCGTCGCCCACCAGCCAGGCCTGGCTGCCTTCGACATGGATATCGCGCAGGGCCAGAGCCGGGTTGCCGACGCCGGGCTTGGGCGTCCAGGTTCCGCCGCCATCGGTCGTGGCGAGCAGCACGCCGTTATCGCCGGCGGCCAGGCCGTGCTGGCCATCGCTGAAGATTCGCACGGCATTCAAGGCCGTGCTCACGCCGCTGGTTTGCAGCGTCCAATTGGCTCCACCATCGGTAGTATGTTGGATGGCGCCGCCCGCTCCCACCGCCCAGCCGTTGGCCCCATCGAGAAAGTGGACGCCGTTCAGCGCCGGCGCCAGGCCGGTGGCCAGTTGGCGCCAGTTGACGCCGCTATCGGTCGAGCCGAGCACAAGGCCATCCAGCCCCACGGCCCAAGCCCGGTTGCCAACCAGGACCAGGTCGTTGAGGTCGGTATCGGGGGTGGGCGATTGGTACCGCCAGCTGACGCCGGCATCGGTGCTGAGCAGGATCATGCCATCGCTGCCGGCGCCGAGAACAGTTTGGGCGTCGATGCCGACAAAGGCATTGACCACGCCTTCGCCTTTCCACACCCGCTGCCACGAGCCGGTTGCCTGCGGGGTGGCCGGAGACTGGGGGGCGAGCGCTGGCCGGGCGATGGCCGCCGCGGGCAGGCTGACGGCGATGGCGAGAACGAACAACAGGAACAGAAACGGGTTGCGCGATTTCAAAAGGGCCTCCGTGGGGGAAATCGAGATGGGGCCGCGCCTGAGCGCCGGCCAGGTGGAAATCAAGACCCTAAAGGCCGTGCAAGTCAACAGCTTGCACAACCTTTAGGGTCTGCTGCCAAGCGTAACAAAGACGTACAGCGATGGGCAAACCGGGCGCGCCCCTAAAATGCGCCCTTCCCTTTCAGCACCACCCCGATCGTGCGCCACAGGATTTGGAGATCGAGCAGGGGCGAGTAATGACTGATGTAGTAGAGGTCGTCTTCGGTGTGCAGGTGCATGGGTTTGTCGCTGCGGCCGCTCACCTGCCACCAGCCGGTGATGCCCGGTGGGACGGCGAAGCGCTTGTGCTGCCAGGCTTCGTAGCGGGCGACGATCATCGGCAGTTCGGGCCGGGGGCCGACCATGCTCATCTCACCCTTGAGGACGTTGAACAATTGCGGCAGTTCGTCGATGCTGGCGCGGCGGATGACGCGACCGACGCGGGTGATGCGCGGGTCATCGGCGTGTTTGTGGACGATCTGGCCGTTCTCGTCTTCGCGCACGACCTCATGCAGCCGTTTATCGGCATCTTGCACCATCGAGCGGAACTTGTAGACATGGAACAAGCGGCCGTTCTCGCCCACGCGCTGTTGGCGCAAGATGATGGGGCCGGGGGTGTCCAGACGGATGGCGACCGCCGTGACCAACATCAGCGGCCAGATGACCAACAAGGACAGCCCGGCCACGACCAGATCGAAGATGCGTTTGATCACGCGGTTGAAGCCACTGATGGCGGGGTCGCGCAGGCCGATGAGTGGGATGCCATCCCAATCATCCATGCGGGCGCGGAAGAAGGCCAGGTCGAGCACATCGGGGACGACGCGCACGCGCACAGGATATTCCTGCAAGGCGATGACGAGTTGGCGCAGGGCCTCGTGAGCGCGCAGGGGCAGGGCAAAGATGACTTCGTCGACGTGCTTTTCGGCCACGGTGACGATGGCTTGCGACAGCGGCCCCAACACCCGGCCATCGGCGTAAACCTGGCCGATCTTGGCCGGGTCGTCGTCGAGATAGCCGACCAGTTCCAGCCCCGTCCAGGCTTCCTCCTGGATGCGGCGTCCCAGGGTCTTGCCGGCGTTGCCGGCGCCGATCACCAGGATGCGGCGGGCGCTGAGTTGGCGCGCCCCGGCCCAGTGCAAGGTCAGACGCAATGTCCAACGATAGGTGATGAGGAAGACGACATCGGCGATGACGAAATAGACGAACAGCAGGCGCGGGAGCTCACGGTAGGAGAGATAGAGCACACCGGCAAAAACAAAGCCCGCCATACTGGTTGCCAGCACCAGCGCCTGCAGCTCATCAGCCGCGCGCAGGGTGTGCTGGGCGTTGTAGACATTGAGCAGGAAAAAGACCAGCGTCCAGATGGCGGCGACGGTGACGTAAAGCGCCGGCGCGAAACGCACCAGTTCAGGGGTCAGGGGGCGGCCATAGGGCAGGGAGACGCGCCCCAGATAGGCGAGATAAAGCGCCAACAGAGTCAGGACGATGTCGCTGATGTAGGCGTAGATGATGTAATTGGCATCCTCTTCGTGTCTTAGCATGTGGACTCCTCACGGCCCAGGGGAACCTGACACATTATAAACACAGGCTCGGCGCCAGGCCAAGACTTGCCGGGGCGACTGTATCTCGATCGCCCCGGCAGCCAGCTCTATCCACTATGACTGCCATCGCCGCCCGGATCGTACTCCACCGCCCGGACTTTGCCCAAGCGCCCGGCAAAGACACCCAAACCTGGTCGTTCCCTCCCCCCTGCGCTATAATCCCTCCCCAGCCTCACACCCCACGCCTCACGTTTCACTCCTCACTCCCCACGCCCATGACCCTCGCAGCCAAACCCGCCCGCGAATCCTTTGTCGAAATGACCGAACTGGTGCTGCCGCCGCACACCAACGCCCTCGGCACAGCTTTCGGCGGCCAGATCATGGCCTGGATCGATATCTGCGCCGGCATTGCCGCCGCCCGCCATGCCCGCCGCGTGGCCGTGACCGTGAGCATGGATGACCTGCATTTTCGCTCGCCCATCTACCTGGGCGAAGTCGTCCTCCTCAAGGCCCAGGTCAATCGCGCCTGGCACACCAGCATGGAGGTGGGGGTGAAGGTGGAGGCCGAAAACGCCCTGACCGGTGAGCGCCGGCATTGTTCCAGCGCCTATCTCACCTTTGTCGCCCTGGATGAACACGGCCGGCGCGTGAGCATCCCCGAACTGCTGCCCGAAAGCGCGGACGAGCAACGGCGCTTTGGCGAGGCCGAGGAACGGCGGACGATCCGGCTGGAGCGCCGCAATCTCGACCGGGATGTAGTGGAGGGATAGTGGAGTTCGCACGCCCACGTGCGAACGGTGCGCCCATCAGCCATCGGGGTCGTATTCGATGCTGCGGGAGCGGTCGAACGTCCGCCAGGCCGCGGCCAGTTGGTCGCTGTCGTAGCCGGCATCGCCGGGACGGATGGCGGTTGCGACTTGCACCCGGCGCAGGTGGGCAAAGAAGGGGATGATCCACCAACGGGCGGTGCGCAACTCCTCCCAGAAAAGATGGGCGATCAGCCCGCCCTGGCGGTAGAACTCAGTGCGACGAAAAGCCGCCAGCTCGGCCTCCAGATCATAGGCCAGGCGGCGTTCTTCGGCCTGCCAGCCGTCCGCCCCCCGCTGCAAGAGCACATAACCGGCGCGCGGGTCGCCATCGATCGGCAAACCCACCGAGGGTGTGCGCACGAAACGGTATCCCTGCCATTGTCGCTGCCAATACCAGTGCAGATGCGACCCGACGAGGGTGGTGTGGGCGGGCAGACCGGCAAAGACACGCGTCCAGTCCGCTTCGCCAACATGGGCGGTCAAACGGGCGGTGTCATCGCCGGGCGCGGCGTGCGCCATCAGCAGGGGCGTGTCGCCATCACACAGCCAGAGGGTCGAGGGTAGCTGGCCGAGCCAGTGGCGGTCGTCGGCGTCGAGATGGCCGAACTCGAAACAGGTTGGGGCCCAATTGGCCTGGCGCCAGCGAGGATCGGAGGGGTCGGCCAACTCGTGTAGATAGCGCTCGTGATTGCCCCGCGTGCAGGGAATGCCCAGGCGACGCAGCCGTTGCACCACTTCCAGCGAATGGGCCGATCCCGTGCAGAGGTCGCCGTTGCAGACGACGGCATCGACATCCTGACCGGCGATGTCATCCAGCACAGCCTCCAGCGCCCGGATGTTGCCGTGGATGTCGGCGATGATGGCGATCCGGTCGCTGTGACCGGGCAGCAGAGGACGATCGGGATCGGGAGCAGGTGTGGAAGACGGAAGGCGCAACACAGAGCAAAACCTCACACCGCCCGCACAACCTGCCGCTTCATATAAGCCATGAGTGCGTGCAGCCCGCGCAGACGCAGATGCGAGATGACTTCGTGCAGGCCCAACAGC
Source organism: Caldilineales bacterium (assembly GCA_019695115.1). Taxonomy (GTDB): domain Bacteria; phylum Chloroflexota; class Anaerolineae; order J102; family J102; genus SSF26. The sequence goes on from JAIBAP010000019.1 coordinate 42,208, forward strand.
CGGTAGACCTCATCGGGCGTGGCCAGAACCTGGGCGACGGTGACGCCGTTCAGCCCCTCGGCCAGGATGCCGGCGTAGCCGCGCACGGTGGGCGATTCGCGGGGAACATCGAAGAAGAACCGCACCCGGCCCTCTTCGACTTCGGTGTGAAGGAAGACCGGCGTCTGGCACTCGTGCACCTGCTCCATGGCCTCGCGGTGGGCCAGCAGGCGGTCGGGCAGGTCGGGAAGATTCTCGGAGAAATCGACCATGTAGTCGATGCGTTCGTTGGGGGCGGCGTCGCGGAACTCGCGAATGATGTCTTGCAGGGCCGGGGGACAGGCCAGAAACTGGGCTTGGAGGGCGGGATCGTCGAACATAGCGGCCATTATACCATCAGCGGCGTCGAGCAACAGGCCCGAAAACCCAACGCCCCATCGGCGAGGATGGGGCGTTGGGTAACCAGGTCGATGGGCGATCAGCACTGCACGACCGAGTTGTAGCCGCCGAAAGGATTGGCAACATAGCCATCGGCGTCCTGTTCGTTGGCCCAGGCGCCGTCGATGCGGTAGCGATACTGGTAGGCGCGACCGGTGGGCGCTTCCAACGTCAGCTTGTAGATGCCGCCCTTGCTCTGGCTTAGGGGTTGCGGCTGCCAGCCGTTGAACTCGCCAACCACTTCGACCTGGCTGGCATGGGCGGCAAAGTCCACCTCGAAGGTGAGCTTGGCAACCTGGCGGCTTTTGACGAACTTCTTGGACAACATGGGGTGAGACTCCTTGACGTGTGAGATGGGCAAAGAAAAAGGACGACGTTGGCGCCGTCCCTCGTCTTGCGGCAAAACGCTTGCCGGGCGGGCATCCTACCAGCAGGCCCGGTCGCTTGTCAACTCGACCCGGCCCATGCACGATGGTTCCTATCGCCCATGAGCATGACAATCGTACCGAACATAAAGACACGAAGCAGCAGAAAGTAGTGGCAACTTCCCAGGCCGGGATCACCCCCTGAGGGCCTCGATCAGGTTCTCGGCCTCGGCGGCCGAAATCTTCCCCGCCGCCAGCATGTCCAGGATGGCGTGCAGTTCGTCACGGCTGGGGCCGGCGGTCTTGGGCGGCGCCGGCGCCGCCGGCTTGGGGCTGACCGACTCGAACAGGTCGCGCGCCAGGCTCCGCATCGAGGCCCCGATCTCGGCCCCCATCTGGGCGCTGACCTGGCCGGCGGCCCGGCCGGCTTCCTTGCCCAGGACGCTGGCGGCGCGGGCCATTTCTTTCTGCATCTCCGCCATCGCCCGGCGGATCTCGCCATCGATGCCGGCGGCGGCGCGGTCGCCCTTGCCGGGTGCATTGATCTTGACGTTGCCCTGCGCCTCGATATTGAGGGCGGCGGCGCGCTCTGGCTGGCCGAGCGTGGCCCGCACCAGACCGTCTTCGCCGTTCTCGACCGTGGCGCTGGGATCCAGCCTGACCTGGCCGCCGGCGCGAACGACCACACGCACATCCCCCGTGATGCGCGCCGCCACATCGCCGCGGGCGCCGATCCAGTAGGTTCCCTCCGACAGGAGGGCGCCGGTCAAGCGGGCGTCGCCGCCCACCTCCGGCGCTGCCAAGGTGCGGCCGGGCGCGGTCACGGCCAGGTCGCCGCTCACCCGTTTCAGATCCGCCGCCTCGGTGATGCTGACGAGGGCGGCGTCGCCGTCGATCTCCTTGATCAGCACCTGGCGGCAAGCGGAGGCGTGCAAATCGCCGTGAATGCGGCCGGCGTGGACTTCTCCCACGCCCGACAGGCTGACATCGCCCTCGACGGCAGCGACGCGCACCAGGCCGGCGCTGGCCACGGCCAGGTCGCCGTGAACCCGCTCCAGACTCAGGCTGCCTGTGATCTGGCGCATGGCGGCATCGCCATGAACCTCGCCTGTGATCTGAAGAGCGGTCAGATCACTGCCAACCAGATCGCCGTGGCAGTGTTCCAGCCCGACCTCGCCCAACATGCGCAGGACGACATCGCCCGCCTCGCCCAGCAGACGGCAGCCCGTCCCCGCCGGCAGCGTCAGGGTCACATCGCCGGCGGTGTGCAGATGGGTCTCGCCCTCACTCTGACTGACCTGCGGCGCCTGGTCGGGCGCGCTGCCGGCGCGGGCGATGAGATGGCCGCTGTTGCGTCCCGGTTGGCCGCGCACGACCACATCGCCATGACGCACATGCAAGACGACGATCCCATTCGGTTTGAAATCAAGTGTTGTCATCGTTCACTCCACGAACATCTCGACGCGCTCGCTGCCTTCGCCGTCGTCCACTTCGATGAACTTGCCGCCAGGCGCAGCGAACAAGGCCGTGCGGAAGTTCTCGACCTCGGCGCCCAGCCCCCCAGGCGCAAGCCAAGATCGACCAGGCCGAGCGGCAGCGAGAGATTGACTTTGACTCGCCACGCACCATATTCAAGATGCGCATTCGTTCTTCTTGCATGAGATGACTCCTTGTGGGTGGGTCGGCAAGGCTTCGAGGTCGATATTTTGCGCGGGTCGGGCTGGGCGACGGCGCTCATGAACGGGCCTCCCGCAGCAGCGTCGCGGCTTCGGCGGCGCTGATTTTTCCCGCGGCCAGGTCGTCCAGCACCTGCTTGCGTTCGACCCGTGGGGGCGTTTCCTGCTGTGGCGGTGTGAAGCCCATGACCTGGAGCATGTCGTTGAGACGCGAGCGCAGGGTGGGATAGGAGAGACCTACTTCTTCTTGCAGACGGTTGAGCTTGCCCTCGCAACGCACAAAGGCTTCCATCAGTTCCAGTTGTTCGGGCGAGAGACGGGCGAAACGGCGCAGCACCGGCAGTTGCGCCGCCTCGAACTCGGCCACGGGGCCGGGGGCGAAGCGCCCGTGGCTGGTGACATCGCACTGGCGGCAATAGATTTCGGTGACGACCAGTTCGCCGTCGCAGAATGGGCAATGGGTGGGCAGGGCCAGCATGGCCTCCTCCGTCAATTCAGATCAGGAATCAAGAAAATCAATCTATGCAAGATAATAATTCAAGAATATTGATTTGTCAAGACCTATCGTTGAAGAATATTCAAATACAGCCTTGATTCTCTTTCACTTTCCTGTCATCGCCCTTGACTGCCACGCGCTCATTTCGTATAGTTTTCGGATTCCAAAAAACTACGCTGCCACCCAAGCGCCCACTCACCCGCGGCTTTGCCGCTTCCGCCCGCCCGGCCTACAATCCCCGGCCATGAACCGCGACCAACTCATCGCCCGCAAACACGAAGTCATCGCCGCCATCCAACGCGCCCGCAGCGAATTGGAACGCCGCCAGCAGGAACCCTCCACCTGGCGCAACCGCCGCCAGATCGCCGCCCTCGAAAACAGGCTGGATCAGCTCATGGCCGAAGAATACCGCCTGCGCCTCCAGATCGACCAGACCCGTTGAGCGCGGGCCGCCGAAGGATGCCTCTGCACCGGTTTAGCTCGGCCACTTTTTGCCGTAGCGACGGTTGGGGTCGCCCGGAGCGTGCAGGTCGGCGGCAGGTAGTTCGCTGCGCGACCCACCCTCCCCCATCTCAACCGTGACCAATTCCATCAGGACGTTCACATAGCGCACCTGGCCGACGCCGTCGGGCGTTTGCACCATCTGGCCGGGCCTGGGCAGATAACGACGCAATTCGGTGTAGGTGGCGTCTTCGTAGGCCAGGCTGCACAGCAGGCGGCCACAGGTGCCAGAAATATCGGTGGGGTTCAGCGGCAAATTCTGGTTCTTGGCCATCTTGATCGAGACGGCGTGGAACTCGCGCAGGAAGGCGCTGCAACAAAGGTCGCGCCCGCATTTGCCAAAACCGCCGATGAACTTGGCTTCGTCGCGCACGCCGATCTGCCGCATCTCGATGCGGGCGCTGAACTGCTGCGACAGGTCTTTGACCAGCTGCCTGAAATCAACGCGCTGGTCGGCCGTATATTCCACCACCAATCGCCGGCCGTTATAACTATACGAACAGCGCACGACTTTCATCGCCAGGCGGTGTTCGCGGGCCTTGCGCGCACAGATTTCCATCGCTTCTGGCTCGCGCGCCGCCCATTGGTTGCGCAGGGCCAGGTCTTGGGCGTTGGCGCGGCGGACGACCGGCTTCAGGTCGCTGTTCACCGCCTGCGCGTCCACCTCTTTGGCCGCGTGGACGACCTGCACCAACTCGCGGCCCCGCGCCGTTTCGACCAACACCCACTCGCCCGGCAGCAAGTCGGTGTAGCCGTTGGGATCGAAATAATAGATTTTGGTGACGGGTTGAAATTGAACACCGATGACTTGAGGCATTGCGATTTCCAGGCGACGGGTTGGGTGCGGCCGCGGCAGCCGGCCGGCCAGTCGCATTCTACGCCATCGACGGCGCTTTGAGCAACAAGCTCTCGAGTGCCAACTGCACATTCACATTCTGGCGCAGATAGCCGGCCGTAGTCATCAGCGCCGCCAGGAAACGCCGCACGTCGCCCGGCGGCGAAGCCGCCGCCGCGGCCCGCACCTGCTCTTGTTGGTCGCGATGGACGATCAGTTCCCCGCATCCCTGCTGCACAAACAACACATCGCGCCACCACAGCAACCAGCTGCGCAAGGTCGTTTCCAGGTCGTCGCTATCGGCCAGCCGGGCGGCGTAGGCCAGGCGCTCGACCCGGTTCTGCCGGGCCAGGGACTGCCCTTCGTTCAGACGCTGCTGTTGTCTGGCCCAGGCGTCGGGGCGCGTCAGCATCTGCACGGCCCAGCCCAACCGACCGGCGCTCAGCCCGGCCAGCAAATCTGCCTGCGCCAGCGCTGCCCCCCAGCCTTCCTGCAAAGCAGCAGCAATGGCCACCGCCGGCAGCGGCCGCAAACTCAGAGTCTGGCAGCGCGAGGTGATGGTGGGCAATAGCCCGGCCGCCTGGCTGGAGGTGAGCAGGATGCGGGTCGAGTCGGTCGGCTCTTCCAGCGTCTTCAGGAGGGCGTTGGCCGAGTTGGCGTTGGCCCGGTCGAAGCCGGGGAGGATGAAGACCTTGAAGCGGCCTTCGATCGGCGACAACGCCGCCTCGCGGATGAGGTCGCGCACCTGTTCGATCTTCAGTTGCCCGCCCTGCGCCTCCACCAGGCGGTGGTCGGGGTGGCCGCCCTCGGCCGCCAGCCGGCACGAGCGGCAGCGTCCGCACGCCCCCAGGCCGGGGCCGGACTGCGGCGAGGCGCAGGTGAGGGCCTGGGCGAAGGCCAGAGCCAGGGTCGTCTTGCCCACCTGGTCGGGGCCGGTGAAAAGGTAGGCGTGGCTGGTGCGGCCAGAGAGGACGGACGCTTGCAGAAGCCGCTGCGCCCAGTCGTGGCCGTAGACGCGGAGAAGAGGAGCGGGCATGGGGGAGGGAGGAGGGAAACGTGAGGAGGGAAACGTGAGGGGGGAAACGTGAGGGGGGAAACGTGAGGAGGGAAACGTGAGGGGTGAGGTGGGGGGTGGGGGCGGGGGGGCGGGGGGGCGGGGGGGCGGAGGGCAGCAGGGAATAGGGCGAGGGTCATCCCGAGGCCACCACCTGCCGGTAGATGTCCAGCGTCTCGCGGGCGGCCTTTTCCCACGAGAAGGCGGAGGCGCGGGTCAGACCACGCTGCCGGAGCCGCGCCCGCAGGTCGGCGTCGGCCAGCAGCCGCTGCATGGCCACCGCCCAGCCTTCGACGTCGTCGGGCGGGACCAAGAGGGCGGCGTCGCCCACCACTTCGGGCAGGCTGCCGGCGTTGGAACACACTACCGGCGTGCCACAGGCCATGGCCTCCAGCGGCGTCAGGCCAAAGCCCTCGTAGTAGGCCGGGTGGACGAGCATCGTCGCCAGGTTGTAGAGGGATCGCAACGATTCGTTGGCAGCGATATTGGTCAGGAAGTAGACCTTGCCTTCGAGATGCAGCGCCCCCACCAGCTCGTAGATGTCCTGCGCCAACCAGCCGGGTGCGCCCACCAACAGCAGCGGCAGGTCAACGCCGTACGATTGGCGCAAGAGATGGTACGAACGCAGGAGCGTGCCCAGGTTTTTGCGCGGCTCGATGGTGCCGACGAAGAGCAGGAATTCTTCGGGGACGACCAAGCCCACCGAGCGCAGGTGCTCGCTGGCCTCGGCCCGCGTGCAGGGCTGAAACAGCGGGTCGGCGGCCTCGTAGACGACGTGGATTTTGTCTTCGGGCGCGCCCAGGATTCGGATCAGGTCCTTGCGGGTGGACTGGCTGACGGCGATGATGCGGTTGGCCCGGCGCACCGCCACCTCGGTCTGGCCATAATAGCGGGCAGCCTCGGCCGTGACGAAATTCGGGTAGAGCAGAAAACCCAGGTCGTGGACGGTGATGACCGAGGGGAGGCGATGACGCAGGGGTGGGATGAAGTCGGGGCTGTGGATCAGGTCGAGGCCGAGGCGGCGGGTCTCCAGGCTCAGCGGCCACTGCTCGAAGCGATGGTGCACGGGCGCATAGAGGCGCACGCGTCGAAAGTTCGGCGCCGCCACCAACGGTTCGTGCTGACGGTGGTGTTGGAGCAGCACATACTGGTTATCGGGGTCGATCTTGGCCAGGGCATGGACGAGCCGGATGGCATACCAGCTGATCCCGCCCTGGCGGTGATAGGTCAGGCGGATGTCGATACCAATCTGCATGGCTTTCCCTTGTCGCAAGACACCGGCAACATTGTCGAATCGGCGGCGGGGTTTTACAATCCGGGGTCGGAGCTTCGCCGTATGCTGAAGAATTCGTTACAGACGCTGATTCGCAGGCTCAAGAACGCACCCGATTATACCATCGATGCCCAACTGCCAACGACTGCCCTGGTCACGTTGATCAAGGAACGAGGGCTGGCGTTGGTGCGAGGCTGGTTGCGCCGGCCGTTTCTGGCCGAGTGCGGAGGCGCCCTGTTCGTTGGCCGCCGCGTCCAGCTTCTGAATACGCGCTCGCTGCACCTGGGCCGCAGCGTCACCCTGGAAGACGATGTCAAGATCGACGCCCTCAGCCGCGAGGGCGTGTGGCTGGGAAACAGTGTGGCCATCGGCCGCTTCACGGTCATCGAATGCACGGGGGTGATCACCCACCTGGGCCAGGGCTTCCGGATCGGCGACCACTCCAATCTGGGCGACTACAACTTCGTGGGTGCGGCGGGCGGGGTCAGCATCGGCCAGAATGTGCTCATCGGCCAGGGCGTGCGCTTCCATTCCGAAAACCATGTCACGGCCCGCACCGACATCCCCATCAAGGCGCAGGGCGTGAGCAACCGCGGCATCGTGGTGGAGGATGATGTCTGGCTCGGTTCGGGCGCCATCCTGCTCGATGGCGTGCGGGTGGGGACGGGGGCAGTGGTGGCGGCGGGGAGCGTCGTCACCCGCGAGGTGCCACCCTTTGCCGTGGTGGGCGGGTCGCCGGCCCAGGTCCTCAAGTATCGCCAGGAGCCATCCCCCCAGCTATGAGCGCACAACACGACAGGGCGCGGGCGCCATCGGCCCGCATTTGGCTGGTGGGAGCGGTCGGGCTGGGGCTAGTGGCCGGGCTAGTGCCCTGGCTGGCCCAACGCAGCCCGGTCATCGCCGCGGTCGTCTTGGGCGCGCCGGCCGGCCTGGCCTTGCTGGTGGCGGGCTGGCCGTTCAGCGGCGCCGCCGCCCTGATCGCCGCCGCCGTCCTGACGCACTACCGTTTCGACGTCGGCGCCGTCTCGGTGCGACCCGAACACCTGGCGGCGGTTGCGGTGGCTGCTTTGGGGGGGCTGCAAGTGGCCATCTACCGGCGGGGCTTGCGCATGCCCGTGGCGGCCTGGTTCGGGCTGGCCTGGTGGGCGATGAATCTGATCTCCGGCCTTTTCTTCAGCCCCCTGGCGGCCAGCGGTCTGCAAAACGGTGTGCGGGTGGGCGTCGGCGCCATCACCTTCATCCTCATGGTCAACCTCATCCCCGATCGGCGGCGCTGGTGGTGGGCGGTGTGCTTCTACGCCGCGGTCGGCATTGCCGAGGCTGCCTTTGGCGTCATCGCCCGCCTGCTTTTTCCTTTTGGCGTCAACCTGGGCGTGCAGGTATCCTGGAACTTCACCGAGCCGATCCCCTACGGCACCTTCGAAGAAGGCAATCTCTTCGGCAGCCACATCGCCATCTGGTCGATCCTGATCCTGGCCCTGCTGGCGACGGCCGGCCCCTTCCGGCAATGGCGGCGGCGGCAGTATCTGCTGGCGGCCGGGCTGAGCGTCCTCCTGCTGGGGCTTTTCCTCAGCCTTTCCCGCGCCGCCTGGCTCACGTTTGCCGTTGGTGCGGCCCTGGTGTGGATCTTCCAGGGGCGCAACCCCTGGCTGCACACCAACCGCCTGCTCCTGGTCGCCACCATCGCCCCCTTCGTCGCCCTCCTCGTCCTTGCCATCGCCCCCTACTTGCCGCCCACCCTGCCCTTCGTCGACCGCCTGCAATCATTCCTCACCCTCTCCAGCGATCCCACCTTCTCCGCCCGCCTGAATGACTGGGGGCTGGCCTGGAACGATTGGCGGCAGCAGCCGCTCACCGGCTGGGGGCCTGGCTCGTTCTACGATTTGCACGGCCTCTTGCGCGCCAACCCGGCCTGGATCAGCAACCTGAGCTTGCGCCTGCTGCAAGAAACCGGCATCCTCGGCTTCCTCAGCTTCCTCGGCTTCTTCCTTGCCCTGCTGGTTCCGGCCCTCAAGACCGTCAGCCAACAGCCCGACCGCCGCGAGCGCGTCGCCTTGCTCGGCCTGGTGATCGGCTTTTTCGTCCTCATCGGCCTGGCTTACCAGTCCACCGATGGCATCTGGCTGGCGGCCAGTTGGGTCCATGCCGGCCTCATCGCCGCCGGGACGCGCGTCCTGAACATCGACGCCCCCTCCGGGCCTCCCTGACCCGCCCCTTTGTCTCCCGAAACCATCCTCTACGCCCACAGCTCAGACGAACTCTACGGCTCGGACATCGTCCTCCTGGAGTTGGCGCGGCGTCTCGACCCTGCCCGCTTCCGGCCGGTGGTCGTCACCCCCACCGACATCGCCTACGAGGGCCGCCTCAGCGCCGCCCTGCGGCAGGAGGGCATCGCCCACCACGCCCTGGACATGCCCGTTCTGCGCCGCCGCTACCTCTCAGCCGCTGGACTCCCCCAGTTTCTGCGCCGCTTGCTGGCCGGCCCCGCCCGGCTGCGGGCGCTATGCAATCAGGAAGGGGCGCGGCTGATACACTCCAACACGGCGGCGGTGTGGGGCGGCGCCCTGGCCGCCGCCAGCGCCGGTCTCCCTCACCTCTGGCACATCCACGAGATCGTGGAACACCCCCGCTCGGTGCGCAGGCTGCTGGCCGCCATGATCGCCCGCTACAGTCGCCGGGCCAACACCCATGTCGTCGCCATCAGCAGCGCCGTCGCCAACCACCTCCTCGCCGACCAGCCCTCCCTCTCCTCCCGTCTCTCCGTGATCCACGATGCCGTCGATGGCGAACGCTTTCATCCTGACAATGACGGATGCGCCCTGCGCCAAACCTGGAACATCGGCCCCAACGACGTGCTCGTGGGGATGGTGGGCCGCGTCTCGGCCTGGAAGGGCCAGGAGGTGTTCTTGCAGGCGCTGGCCCAGGCCCGCGTCCGGGCGCCAGAACTGCGCGGGGTCATCGTCGGCGACATCGTCCCCGGTGAAGCCCGCTTCAAGGACGGCTTGCTGGCTCTGAGCGCCGACCTCGGCCTGGCCGAGCAGGTGGTTTGGGCCGGCTTCTGCCCAGACGCCCCCCAGGTCATGGCCGCGCTGGATGTGCTGGCCCTGCCCTCGGTGCGCCCCGAACCTTTCGGTATGGTCGTGCTCGAGGCCATGGCCACAGCCCGTCCGGTCATCGCCGCCGCCCACGGCGGCCCGCTCGAAACCGTGGTCGCTGGCGAAACCGGCCTCTTTGTCCCCCCCGCCAACCCCTCCGCCCTGGCCGATGCCATGGTGCGCCTGGCGACCGACCCCACCCTGCGCGCCGGTCTTGGCGCCCGCGGACGCGCTCGCGCCCAGGCTGCCTTCAGTTTCCAGGCCCACCTCACCGCCTTCCAGAGCCTCTATGCCGCCCTGCTCGACGCCAAAGACTGAGCGACGGACGCCGGGAGGGGCGCTGCTGGCCGCCCTCCTCCTGGTCGTGCTGGCCGCCTGCGCCGCCCCCACCCCCACGGCCGCGCCCACACCCCCCGGCAGCGCCATCGACTGGCAGCGCCAGGGGCACCAGCTACGGCGCGAGGAGGCTTTCGACGACGCCATCAGCGCCTACCAGAACGCCCTGGCGCTCGATCCCAACAACATCGAGGCCAACGCCGGCCTGGGCGCCGCCCTGCTGGCCACGGGCCAGGCCGAAGCTGCGATCGTGCCTTTGCAGCGCGCCACCGAACTGGCGCCGGCGCATTTTTGGTCGCACCGGCTGCTGGGCAGCGCCTATCTCGGCCTGCAGCGTTATCCCCTGGCCGCCGCCGAACTGACCCAGGCCTATGTTCTCAAGCCGGACGACTTGCAGGTTCTCATCGGCATTGCCCTGGCCCAGGGGCGCAGCGGTCGCCGCGAACTGGCGCTGCGCACGATCGTACAGCTGCGGGCGCGCACCACTGACCCCGACCTGCTGGCCGCTGCCGAGGCGTTACAGCGAGAATTCGCTGCTAATGAGTAATTTCGCGCCAAAAAACCACCCTCCCGCCTGACCTCCCCCCTGCCACCTGCCATCTGCCACCTGCGACCTGCGATCCTTCGCTTCACTCAGAGCCTGCTCTGAACGGAGTGAAGGGACAAGCTCCGCCACCCGCCACTCGCTACCTGCGACTTGCCCCGTGCCCCGTCCCCTTCGCATCGCCCTCATGGGCACCCGCGGCATCCCCGCCTCCTATTCCGGCTTCGAAACCTGCGTCGAACAATTGGGCGCCCGGCTGGTCGAGCGCGGCCACCGCGTCACCGTCTATTGCCGCAGCCACCACATCAGCTACGCCCACCCCTACTATCGCGGCATGAGGCTGGTGAAACTGCCGACCATTGCCAACAAATACCTGGACACCATCGTCCATGCCACCGTCTCCAGCCTGCACGGGCTGAGCCAGGGCTATGATGTCGTGCTCTACTTCATCGCTGGCAACAGCCCGGTGGTGTGGCTGCCTCGGCTGGCGGGGCAGAAGAGCATCCTCAACGTCGATGGCCTGGATTGGAAGCGCGAAAAGTGGCCGGCCGCAGCCAAGGCCTACATCCGGCTGGCAGAACGGCTGGCCCGTCCGCTTGCCAACGCCATCGTCACCGATTCGCGCATCGTCCAGCGCTACTATCAAGACCACTATCACACCGCCACCACCTACATCGCCTACGGCGCCGAACTCCCCACCCGGCCGCCCGGCGAAACCCTGGCCCGCTTTGGCCTGCAGGAGCGCGGCTATGTCCTCTTCGTCGGCCGGCTGGTGCCCGAAAACTGCGCCCATCACCTGGTGGACGCCTGGCAGGGTCTGCCGACGGACATGAAGGCGGTCATCGTTGGCGACGCCCCCTATGCCGACGCCTACAAGACCCAACTCCGCGCCGCCCCTGACCCGCGTCTCGTCTTCACCGGCTATGTCTTCGGCGAAGGCTATTGGGAGCTGGCCAGCAATGCCTATGCCTTTGTGCTCACTTCTGGCGTCGGCGGCACCCACCCGGCCCTGGTCGAAGCCATGGCCTATGGCAATGCCGTCATCGTCCACAACACACCCGAAAACCTGGAAACCCTGGGCGAGGCCGGGCTGAGCTACGATGGCAGCGGCGGCGGCGAGGCCCTGCGCCCGGTTCTGGCGCGGCTGCTGGCCGACCCCGGTCTGGCTGCCGGCTATCGGCGTCTTGCCGCCGAACGCGCCGCCAACCACTACACCTGGGACGCCGTCACCGATGCCTACGAAACCTTGTTCTACGATGTGCTGGCCGGACGCAAGGTCGCCTCATTCGAGACCATTGCCTCCGCCCCTGGCGCCTAACGCCAACCCGCAAGCCTCTGCGAGCGGACACTCGACTTCCCCACCCCTCTCCAAGACACCCCCTTATGAAACTCCTCGGCGCTCTTTCCGTCTATCCCATCCTGCCCAAACAACTGCACCGGCTCAACGAACTGGCCTACAACCTCTGGTGGAGCTGGACGCCGGCGGCACAAGCCCTGTTCGCCGCCATCGACCCCGATCTCTGGCAGGGGGCGACCCATAACCCCGTCAAACTCCTCCACACCGTCTCTGGCGCGCGGCTGCAAGAGCTGGCCGCCGACGCCCGCTTTCTGGCCAACATGGACGGTGTCCTGGCCGATTTCGACGCCTACATGCACCCGGCCGACGCCTGGTTCGCCCGCACCTATCCGGCCCACAAAGATGACGTCATCGCCTACTTCTCGGCCGAATTCGGTCTGCACGAGGCCCTGCCCATCTACTCCGGCGGCCTGGGCATCCTGGCCGGCGACCACCTCAAGTCGGCCAGCGACCTGGGCCTGCCCTTCGTGGGCGTCGGCTTTCTCTATCCGCAGGGCTACTTCACCCAACGCATCACCGAGGCGGGCATCCAGGAAGCCTCGTACACCCGGCTGGACTTCGCCGACCTGCCGGCCACGCCGGCCCTTGACCGCAACGGCAACGAGGTTCTGGTCAACGTGCAACTGCCGGGTCGCAACGTCTATGCCCGCGTCTGGCGCCTGCAGATCGGCCGCATCCCGATCTTCCTCATGGACACCGACGTCGAACTCAACGCCCCCGCCGACCGCGAGCTCTCGGCCCGGCTGTATGGCGGCGATATGGAGGTGCGCGTCGCCCAGGAGGTCGTCCTCGGCATCGGCGGCGTGCGCGCCTTGCGGGCGCTGGACATCCACCCCGCCGTCTTCCACATGAACGAGGGCCACGCCGCCTTCCTCAGCCTGGAGCGGGTGCGCGAGCTGGTGCAGGAGCAGAACCTGGGCTTCTTCTCGGCGCAGCAGGCCGTGGCGGCGAGTGGCGTCTTCACCACCCACACCCCCGTTCCCGCCGGCAACGACGCCTTCCCCTTCGACCTCATCGACAAGTTCTTCCGCGGCTTCTGGGGGTCGATGGGCCTCGACCGCGAGGGCTTCATGAACCTGGCCCGCTGGGAGACGCCCTGGGGCGAGCGCTTCAGCATGACGGTATTGGCCCTGCGCTTTGCCAGCCATGCCAACGGCGTCAGCGCCTTGCACGGCCAGGTGGCGCGGGCGATGTGGGCCGAGATGTGGCCCGGCCTGCCGCCAGAAGAAGTGCCCATCATCCACGTCACCAACGGCGTCCACACCGGCACCTGGTTGGCCGCCGAGATGGGTCGCTTCTACGACAAACATCTCGCCGCCGGCTGGCGCGACGAGCCAGACCGAGAGGAAAGATGGCAGGGCATCCTCACGGCGCCCGAGACCGAACTGTGGGCCATCCACCAGCAACTCCGCCACGAGATGATCGACTTCCTCCGCCGCCGGGTGGCGCAACAACGCCGGCGCTACGGAGAATCTCCGGCCCGTGTGTCTGCCGCCTACGAGCTCTTCGACCCCGACGCCCTCACCATCGGTTTCGCCCGCCGTTTTGCCACCTACAAGCGCGCCACCCTCATCTTCCGCGACCTGGAACGCATCTACCGGCTGCTGCACAACCCCGACCGGCCGGTGCAGATCATCTTTTCGGGCAAGGCGCACCCCGCCGACGAACCCGGCAAGAGTTTCATCCGCCAGGTGCACGAATTGGCGCAGAGCGATGAGTTCAGCGGGCGCATCATCTTCATCGAAGACTACGATATGAACGTCGCCCGGCGCTTGGTGCAGGGCGTGGACTTGTGGCTGAACAACCCACGCCGGCCCAACGAAGCCAGCGGCACCAGCGGCCAAAAGGCGGCTCTTAACGGCATCCCCAACTTCTCGGTCTTGGATGGCTGGTGGGCCGAAGGCTACAACGGTCGCAACGGCTGGGCCATCGGCGACGAGACCGAGTACAAGAGCGACGCCGTGCAGGACGAGGCCGACGCCGCCTCGCTCTACAACACCCTGGAAAACGAGATCATCCCGGCCTTTTTCGACCGTGCCGCGGGCGGCGTCCCGGCCCGCTGGGTGGCCGTGATGAAAGAGACCATCCGCTCGTGCGGGCCGCAGTTCTCGATGAGCCGTCAGGTCAAGGACTATACCAACCATCTCTATCTGCCCGCCGATCGCGCCGGTCAGCGTCGCGCCGCCCAGGGCTTCACCGCCGCCCGCCAACTGGCCGCCTGGAAAGAGCGAGTGTACGCCCTCTGGCCGCAGGTGCGCATCAGCGCCGAGCGCCCCGACATCGAAAGCCTGACCGCCGGCGAGAGCCTGAACCTGGAGGCGAAAGTCTACCTGGGCGCCATCGAGTCAACGGAAGTGCGGGTCGAGATCGTCTGGGGCGGGCGCAAAGACGAGGCCATCCAGGGGGTGCAGGTCATCCCCATGCAGGTGGCCGGCGCCCTGCCGGGCGGGTTGCTGCGCTACCAGGGCAGCGTCCGCTTCGATGCCAAAGGCCGCTTCGGCTACGGCATCCGCATCGTCCCCACCCACCCCGAACTCTGCACCCCCCACGAGATGGCCCTGGTCAAGTGGGCCTGAAGCCGGCCACGCTATGGCGCTGACGGAATGAGCTTTTCGGCGGCGTCAGCACCCCCAGGGGTGGGTCTGCTTCGCACAGGCCACACTTGGGGGTGCTGACGCCGCTATCGCTTGGCAAGAGCGAGGCGCCGAAAGCTGAACCAGGCCTGATCCCTCGATCAGGCTGGCGTCGGGTGCTGGCCCAACTCGACCTCCAGCTCGCGCCGGCGCTGTGCGGCCGCCAACTTGCCTTCGTCCACGACCTTTTGGGCCAATTGCTTCATATCGCTGACGAAGCCTTCATCGTTTTCCTGGCTGAGAACCAGGTAGATGCCGGCGCCAACGGTCGCGCCGATGGCGAGGCCGGCGAGGAGTTTGAACAAGCCTTTCATGACAGCCTCTCGTGGGTCTATTGCAGGTAATCTCGCAGCTTGCGGCTGCGGCTGGGGTGGCGCAAGCGGCCAAGCGCCTGCGCTTCGATCTGGCGAATGCGTTCGCGAGTGACGCCGAACTTGCGCCCGACTTCTTCCAGCGTGTAGCTATAGCCATCGACCAGGCCAAAGCGAAGCTGGAGGATGCGCACCTCGCGCGGGGTGAGCGAGGCGAAGATCTCATCGATCACCTCGCGCAGGAGTTGTTGCGAGGCGGCGTCGGTGGGTGATTGGGCGTCCTCGTCTTCGATGAAATCGCCCAGGTAGCTGTCCTCTTCCTCGCCAACAGGCATCTCCAACGAGAGCGGGCGCTGGCTGACGCGGATGATCTGCTCGACCTTGCGGGCGGGGACATCCAGGGCTTCGGCGATTTCCTCGGTGGTGGGGTCGCGGCCCAGTTCCTGCACCAACTGGCGGCTGGCCCGCGTCAGGCGGTTGATCTGCTCGTACATGTGCACCGGCACGCGGATGGTGCGCCCCTGGTCGGCAATGGCGCGCGTGACGGCCTGCCGGATCCACCAGGTGGCATAGGTGCTGAATTTGTAGCCGCGGGTGTAATCGAATTTGTTGACGGCGCGGATGAGACCGATGTTGCCTTCCTGGATCAGATCGAGGAAGGGGACGCCGCGGCCAACGTACTTTTTGGCCACACTGACGACCAGGCGGGAGTTGGCCTTGATCAGGTGTTCTTGAGCGCGCTCGCCGTCACGGATTTCCCAGAGATACTGCTCCTGGGCCACCGGGTCTTCGACGCCGGCCGCCATCTGCTTGCGGGCAATTTCGCCTCGTTCCATGCGTTTGGCCAGCATCACCTCCTCTTCGGCCGTGAGCAGGGGCACGCGCCCGATCTCTTTGAGATAGAGGCTGATCGAGTCGTCGATTTCAATCTGGCTGAGATCGAAATCATCATGGCCGCCGGGCGCTTTCTCGCTGATCAATCCTTCTTCTTCGTCGGCCTCGTCGGCCAGCCCGATTTCCTCCGGCTCCTCCGGCTCCTCTTTGATGGCCACGATCTCGATGCCGTGGTCGAAGAGGGTGGAGAAGACATCCTCCAGCAAATCCATATTGGTTTCGGCGTCGGGCATGACCTCCAGGATCTCGTCATAGGTGACGGACCCTTGCACCTTGCCGCTGTTCAGCAGGTATTCGAGCGGATTTTCTGGCAGATCGCGCTTAGCTTCCTCGTCATCTTCCAGTTCAACCAGGAAATCGATCTCGTCCAGTTCGACTTCCGGCTGCTCGACTTCGTGTTCTTCGATATCGAAGACAATGTCGTCCAATTCGTCTTCCACGCAATGACTCCTTCAGGGTTCAGTTAGCATCTGCGAAGCAGACGCAGGCCATCACGCAATGCTCATCGCTGGCCTTAGCGACAATGATGCCGCTTTCGATCACAGTCGAAAGCGGCGGGCAAGGCAAGCGCAGGGCATGGTGGCGCACGTCTGACGCCTGAACCAATCGTACAGGATAAGTTAACACAGCTTGACAAAAATAATGTTGTGCTGATTCCGTTTGATCTCAGCTTGTCGCTGTTTCACGTGAAACAGCGGTGCGAAAGTCATAGATGCCATCGACCCGGGGCCAACTGGCGCCGCAGCCCTGGCAGCGCAGGCCGGGATCAGTCGGCGCCAGTTCGGCGCTGCCACAGGTCGGGCAGCGAAACAACCCTGGGCGCGGGTCGGGGGGTTTCTGGTTGCGGCAACGCACAAGCAGGCTGGGGGTCAGTTTCAGGGCGGCGCCCGGCCCGGCCAACACGCCATCCAGCCGGGCCAGCCAGGGCGCCGGCACACGGGACTTGAGGGCCGGCAGTCTGAAGCTCGAAATCGCCAACTCGCCTTCCTTGCCAAAGCCGGCCTGGCGAAGTTGCCGTTCCATCCAGGTAGGATGAAAATCATAGTTCAGCCGCACAAACTCATAGGGCTGAAGATCGAACGGACTCCAGGTCTGGCGACGCAGGGCATAGCGCGCCAGTGACTTCAGGTTGCGCTTGTTGGCGTATTCCAGAACGAAAACCTTGCCCCCCTGGACGATGCGGGCGATCTCGGCCAGGGCCAGAGCCGGCGCCTGCAGATGGTGCATCACCCGCACCATCACCAGGGCGTCGAGCAGGTTGTCCACGAAAGGCATGTCGTAGATGCTGGCGGCGACGAAGACGAAGCGTTCGTCATGCCCCCAAAGCTGGCGCGCCTCCTGCAACAGGGAAAGCGAATAATCGACCAGAATGATGCGGCGGTAGCCATTGTAGAGCGACGCCAAACGCCCAAAGCCGGCTCCGGCTTCGAGGATGGTCTCGCCCTGGGCCGGCAACAGACGCCTCAGGGCCGCGCGCTCGGCCAGGTCCTCGTATTCCCGGCCCTGTCCTTCCCAAAAGTCGGTGCGATAACGACTGCCCTCGTAGTCGATGATAGATGGAGGCAATGAGTTCAATGGTGGAGTGACCTCAGACGGCGATGCTGCCCACACGAGCAGCGACCAGTGCGTGTGATGGCAGATGCCACCACATCGTTTCACGTGAAACACCGGTTGCTTGCTTCAGCAGTTGCGGCATCATTTTATGTAGTATAGCGCAGATTTGTTTGTTTGACAACCCCCTTTTTTGCCGATTTCCGAACATTTTCAACGGATCGCGTCGCCCTGGGCGGTTGGCCGGCCGGTCTGGTCAGGCTCCGCAGGCCGGGCGTCGCTTTCCAAACCGCCCGACCCCCTGTACAATCCGGCGCAAACGTCCCACCCATCCCCACCCTATGACCACCTCTCCCGTCTCCCCTGCCCAGCTTGCGGACCCCTGGCGCTTTCTGAGCGATGGCGCCGCCCAACTGGGCGCGCCGCTCAACGAAGAACAGATGCAGCTCTTTCGCGGCTACACCGGGTTGTTGCAGGCGGCCAACCAGCAGTTCAACCTCACCGCCGTGCGCGACCTGCCGGGCATGGTCGCCAAGCTTCATCTCGATAGCCTCAGCCTGCTCGGCCCCATTGCCAGCGCCGCCGGCCTCGATATCGCCGGCCTGCGCCAAAGCGGATGGCGCGCTGCCGATGTGGGCAGCGGCGCCGGCATCCCCGGCCTCCCGCTGCTGTTGGCCTGGCCCGGCCTGCGCCTGAGTCTGATCGAGTCCGTTCAGAAAAAGGGCGTCTTCCTGCGCCAAACCCTGGCGGCGATCAACAAGACGGCCTTTGTCCTGATCGAGCGGGCGGAGATCGTCGGCCAACAGCCGGCCCATCGCGGCGGCTACGACCTGGTGGTGGCCCGCGCTGTGGCCGAGATGACCACACTGGCCGAACTGACGATCCCACTGGCGCGGGTGGGCGGGTTGGTGGTCTTGCCCAAAGGCGCCAAAGCGAGCGATGAATGTGCGGCGGCGGGCTTCGCCATCCATCTGCTCGGCGCCGAAGTGGTGGGCGTCGAGACGCTGGCCGTGCCCGGCGTCGAGGAGAGCCGCGCTGCCGTCATCCTGCGCAAGACCCGGCCGACGCCGCCAGCCTATCCACGCCGACCCGGTCTGCCCGCCAAGCGCCCGCTGACAGGACGATCAGACCCTCAAGGTCTTGGCGACCTTTAGGGCCTGATCGATCACTTGCACGGGAACTGGCTTTTTTTGCCGATCATGTTATACTCGGCCATTGCCCGACATAACCGCATGGGCAATCCGTTACGCTGGTCTCAGTCACTACCATTCGCTTTGTCGATAGTTCATTCCCCCACGCGATGGCCATGGCTCGAATCATTGCTGTTGCCAACCAAAAAGGTGGTGTTGGGAAAACGACCACTGTCATCAACGTGGGCGCCATCCTGGCCGAAAAAGGCTACCGCACCCTTCTGGTCGATCTCGACCCCCAGGCTGCCCTCACTGCCTCCTGCGGCGTCAATCCCTTCGATCTGACGCGTTCGGTCTATCACAGCCTGTTGGCGCAGGAACTGGACGTGCGCACCATCGTCAAGCACGTGCGACCGCGCCTGGATCTGCTCCCCGCCAACATCCACCTGGCTGGCGCCGAGGTCGAACTCGTGTCGCAGATCGGGCGGGAATATCTGCTGCAAGAGGCGTTGGAGATGGTGCGGGGCGACTACGACTACATCCTCATCGATTGTGGGCCGAGCCTGGGGCTGCTCACCATCAATGCCCTCACCGCCGCCGATGAAGTGCTCATCCCGGTGCTGTGCGAATACCTGGCCCTGCGCGGGATGGGCATCCTCTTCGACACCATCCGCCGGGTGCGAGAGCGGACGAACCCGCGCCTGGTGGTGTTGGGCATCGTGGCCACCCTCTTCGATAACCGCACCCTCCACAGTCGCGAGGTGCTGGACGAATTGCGCGCCATGCCCGGCATCCGCGTCTTCGACACCATCATCCGCAAGAGCATCCGTTTTGCCGAGGCCGCAGCCGCCAACACCCCCATCACCGACTATGCGCCCTCACACAGCAGCAGCGAAAACTACCGCGGTCTGACAGAGGAGATTCTCCATGAGCAAAGATAGGCCATCGATGCGTGGACGCGGGGACGAGATACTCGGCAGAGGAGTTGACGCCCTCTTCAGCAGCCCCGCTGCCCGACCAACCGCGCCCCAGCCCGGTGTGTCCGCTGCCGATGCCGACCTGGACCGACTCTTGGCGGCGGAGGCGCAAAGCGCCATGAGTGGCGTCGGCGGCGTCCCCGACGCCCCACCCTCGCCGATCCGATCCACGACCCTCGACCAGGGCGCCATTGCCGGCGGCGGCGTCTTGATCTCGGACGAGGAGTTGCTGCGCGAAATCGAGACCCCGCTCACCCGCACGGAAGAAGTCGTGATCGAGCCGCCGCTCGATGGGCTCGCCATCGATGTCCCAACCCCTCCCAATCCTGTCCCGACCCCCGGCCCCTCCGAAGCCGTAGTGTCGCCTCCCAGCCCGGTGGAACCTTCGCTCCCGCCGCCCGCGCCGCCGCCCGCGCCGTCGCCCGCGCCGTCACCCGCGCCTCTGCCCACCCCTCTACCCGCGCCTCTGCCCACACCCACGCGTCCGGCCGCGCCCGCACCGCGTCCAGCCGCGCCCGCACCGCGTCCGGCCGCGCCCGCCGTCCCGGTCAGCCCGCCGCGACAACCGCTGACGCCCCCGGCTCCTGCGCCGGCGCCTTCTCGCCCGGCGAGCGACGCCGGCAGCCGCCCGGCCTTCCCCGGCGCCAGCATCGCTCCGGCCGCACCTGCCACCGGCTCCAGCCTCCCGCCCGACCGCCCGCGGGTGAGCATCGGCGGCCCCCTGACCGAGGTGGCGGTAGCACCGGGCGAGTTGGATGCCGCCGACGTCCGCCCCTTGTCGCCGTTCGAGCCACGGCCAGAACAGGTGATCGAGGACCCCCTGGCGCACCCAGCACGCAGTGATGAAGACCTCAACCGCCTGCGAAGCCAGGTGGATCCAAAACGAATCGCGGATCTCAACAAGGAAATCGACCGGCTATACCGCGACATCCCCGACCGCATCAGCAACCGCCCCGACCTCAGCGGCCAGGCCATGGGCCTGCTGCGCCGGGCGCGCACCACGCTTTTCGAGAGTCCCCAGGACTTCGTCGAGGCCGAGTATCTGGTCAAGCAGGCGACGCTGATCTACAACCGCATCGAGAACTCCGAAAAGTGGGGCGACAAATATGGTTGGCGGGTCTTCTACTACGAGATCATCGCCCTCATCATCTTCCTCATCTCCTTCCTGCTGCTCCTGGCCTTCGGCGATCCCTTCTCCAACTATCTGGTGGGGCTGATCAAGGGCCAGGCGACGCTCACCCAACTCGCCCAGGATCCCACCCAATGGGGGAAGTTGGGCATCCCCGGTGTGCTCACGGCGGTGGGCTTCTGGGCCACCCTGGTGTGGGGCGGGATCGGCGGGGTGGTGGGCGCGCTCTACATCTTGTGGACGCATATTTCCGAACGGCAGGACTTCGAACGCCAGCATGTGATGTGGTACGTTGTTCAACCCATCCTCGGCCTCATCCTCGGCGGCGTGACCTTCCTGATCATCTACACCGGCCTGCTCACCTTCCAGGCCAGCGAGCCGGTGACGACGGCGCTGGCGAAAGAGATCCAGCTCTTCCCCTGCCTGGTGGCTTTCATCGCCGGCTTCCGGCCGCAGTTCATCTTCGGGCTGCTGACCAAGATCATCAAGATCATCAATCCGACCGAGAACGAACGCTCGGCCTGAGTTTTCGGTGGGGGGAGTGTTCGGTGGGGGCGGTGGCGCGAGCGGGGCTGCGCGGGAAAGAACAAATGTTCTGAAAATGACCAAAAAGCCCTTGACAGGTGCGACCGTTTCTGCTAATATCCGATCAGAACGTTTGTTCTATCCATTGTGATATCCGACTCCGAACACCCAATTGCCAACAGGAGAACCCCACCATGTCGCCCGAACTGACCCAACTCGAATCGCGTCTGATCACCTTCATCCAGGGAAGTCTCGAACAGCAGGCCGGCATCCCCAGCTTCGAAGAAATCCGCCGCGGCCTCAACCTCAGCTCCAAAGACCACGTTTCGCGTTTGATCGATAGCCTCGTTGACAAAGGCTTCCTCCGCCGCCAGCCCAGCCGCAGCCGTTCGCTTGTCCTCTTGCGCCTCAGCGATGGCCGCCCGTTCCGACTCGCTCACACCGTCTTCGTCCCCTTGCTGGCCGTGGCCCCCGCCTCGTTCGACCGGCCCGTGTTCGATGGCTTTGGCCCCGACAACTTTCTGGAACTGAGCCGCGACCTGGTGCCCGACGAGACCGGCATCTATGCCATGCAGGTGCGCGGCGATTCGATGACCGACGCCTTCATCAACGATGGCGACATCGTCGTCCTGCGCCAGCAGCAGGAAGCCCACAACGGCGACCTGGTGCAGGTGTGGGTGCGCCCCGACGAAAGCATCACCCTCAAACGCTTCTTTCGCGACGGCAGCCGCATCCGCCTGCAGCCAGAGAATGCCGAGATCAAACCCCGCTTCTTCGCTCCCGAAGACATCCGCGTGCAGGGAAAGGTGATGCTGGTGATTCGCCGCATCCAACCTGCCCTGGCCGCATAGGGCGGGCGCGGCGGGCGGACAGGAAGACGCGGCAGGGCGAGCCGCCGTCGTCGCGGAGGCGTGAGGCGTGAAACGTGAGGCGTGAAACGTGAGGCGTGAGGCGCACGACCCCACCAGCGCCCGGAACACGGAACACGGAACACGGAACACCCCTCCCTGCGTCCCCCCCTCTCAGCGTCTCCCCCTCTCCCCGCCCTCCCCGCCATGAACCGCCTCACCCTCGAACGCCAGGCTGACCTCATCGAAGCCGTCCTGTCCGCACACAAGATCGACAGCCATGTCTGGGGCGGCACGGTCACGCCCCGCTTCATCCGCTTCGACCTCACCGCCACACTCGGCGCCCGCGTCCAGAAGATCCTCGCCCTCAAAGACGAGATCGCTCTCTCGCTCGGCGTCAAGGACATCCGCCTGTACCGCGAAGGCGGCGCCATCCGGCTGGAGGTGCCGCGCCCGCAACCCGCCACCATCCGGCTGCTGCCCTTGTGCGCCGGGCTGAGCAAGACGCCGCCGCTCTCGGCTGTGCTGGGGGTGGATGCAGAGGGTGCGCCCTTGCTCTTGCGGCTGCCCAGCCCGGAGGTGGCGCATGTGCTGGTGGCGGGGACGACGGGCAGTGGCAAGACGGCGCTGTTGCGTTCGATGCTGCTGAGCCTGGCCCTGAACAACCCCCAGCGCAGCCTGCAACTGGCCTTGATCGACCCCAAGGGTCGGGGTTTTGGCGCCCTGGCGGGGCTGCCGCACCTGGTGCGCCCGGTGGTGACCGAGGCCGAGATGGCGGTGCGGCTGCTGGCGGGGCTGGTGGAGGAGATGGAGCGCCGCGACCGCGAGAAGCGGAGCGAGCCGGCGCTGGTGGTGGCGATCGACGAGCTGGCCGACCTGCGTCAGGTGGGTGGGAAGGCGGTGGAGGAGTTGCTGGCGCGGCTGACGCAACGCGGGCGGGAGGCGGGGGTGCATGTGATCGTGGCCACACAGCGGCCGGCGGCGACGGTGGTGGGGAGCCTGGTGAAGGCGAACCTGCCGGTGCGGCTGGTGGGGGCGGTGGGCAGCGCCGAAGATGCGAAGGTGGCGACGGGGGTGGCCGGGAGCGGGGCCGAGCGCCTCAAAGGGAGGGGCGACTTCTTGCTGGTGGCCCGCGGGCAGACGGTGCGCCTGCAGGCGGCCTACATCAGCGAACAAGAAGTCATCCAGGCCGTCTCTCACTTGAAATGACACAAATGGGGGAAACACAGATACATTGTTTTGATCACACAAATGGGAGAAACACGGATATATTTCTTGATCACACAAATAGGAGAAACACAGATAGAACCTGCCACCTTCCACTGATCAAGACCCCCCCCCTGCCACCCTCCCCTGTCTACCTGCCACTTGCCACCTGCCACTTGCCACCTGCCACTTGCCACCTGCCACTTGCCACCTGCCACTTGCCACCCGCCACTTGCCACCTGCCACTTGCCACCCGCCACTTGCCACCCGCCACATGTCTACCTGTCCACCTGTCTACCTGCCTACCTGTCTACCTGCGACTTGCCACCTGCGACTTGCCACCTGCCACTTGTCTACCTGTCTACTCCCCCCCAAAGGAGCACCCATGCGAAACGCAATCCTCTTGATACTGGCCGCCGCAGCGGCGGCGCTGGCCGGCGTCATGGCCTGGCGGCTGAGCGCCGACGCCCTGGCGATGATCCTGGGCGTCCTCCTCGGCTTCCTGGCCCTGATCCCGGCCCTGATCATCGCCGTGGTGGCGCTGCGACGCAGCCAGGAGACCGCCCCGCCGCCGGGCGCGCCCATCGCCCAACCGCCGGTGGTAGTCGTCAGCGGCGGCTTCCCGCAGATGCTGCCGATGGGGCAGGGGCAGGTTCAGCCGGCCGGCTACGGCGCCCAGGCCATGCTGCCCGCCCCGCCGCCGTCCTCGGCCCCGCGCCAGTTCCGCGTCATGGGCTACGAAGCCACCGATGCGGTCGACCTGCAGGACGATGAATGGTCAACCTACGACTATCGAGGAGAAAGACGATGAACAGCACTGCCAGCCACGATGAACCGCTTGCCGTCTTGTGCAACCCCCAGGGCGCGCCCGACCGCTTTCGCTGGCGCGGGCGCAGCTACCAGGTCGAGGCCATCGACCGCATCTGGCGCAGCGGGCCGCGGCGGAGCGACGGGCGCCGGTTGTATCAGATGCGTTCGGCCGGGCGCGTCTTCTTGATCGCCTACGACCCGGCCCGGCGCTCGTGGTCGCTGGCGCGTTCGCCCTGGCGATTGCGTGTACGCCGGGCGATCTCGGATCTGGCGCTGCGGTGGGCGGCGTGAGAGATCTCTCAGCGGTCGGAGCGCTGCGAGCGCTCCGACCGCTCTACCACCGGCAACAGGAGTTATGGTAAAATCGGGCTGATACACGGTCGCGTGCTTCGCATCTTCCGCTCCTGTTCTCACGCTCACTTTTCCATGCCATGCGACTCCTCGAATTCGGCCCTATCGCCGCCATCCGGCGCAACCACGCTATCGAACACGCCACCATCCATATCCTCAGCCGCATGCGGCCGGAAACGAACATGGCCGGGCGGTCGAACAGCCACGGCTTTGTCATCTACGGCGACCTCGCCACCGAGACCATCACCCAGGCGGTCGCCGAGGCCATCCGGCGCATCCGCGGCGGCGAGGCGAGGCTGGCCATCCACCCCAACTGTGGCACCAACATGGTCACGACCGCCACGCTGACCACGGCCGCCACCCTGCTGGCCGGCGGAATGGGCCGCCGGCGGCACTGGCTCGACCGCATCCCCACAGCCACGATCGCCGCCCTGCTGGCCGTCTTCATCTCGCAATTTGTCGGCCCCACCCTCCAACAACGGGTCACCACCTCGGCCTCGCTGGGCGGGGTGGATGTCCTGGAGGTGCAGCGCAAACAATTCGGCTCGCGGGTGCTGCACTGGGTGAGGCTGCAACACACGCCTTCGGCAGATGACGGGCGGGCATGATCCACATCTTTCATGGCGAGGAAGAATTCGGCAAGAGCGAGGCCATTGCCGCCCTGCGCCAGGGCATCAGCGATGACCCCAGCCTGCTCGACCTCAACCTGACGTTGTTAGATGGCCGCAGCGCCACCAGCAAGGAGATTATCCATCATTGTGATGTGCCGCCCTTCCTGGGCGACTACCGGCTGGTGATCATCACGGACTTGCTGGCGCGGCTGGCCGGGAGCAAGACGAAGGAGGGCGAAGCCAGCGAGGCGAGCGAAGAGATGATGGCCTGGCTGCTGGCCTACCTGCCCACGGCGCCGGATACCACCCACCTGGTGCTAAGCGAGGCCAAAACACTGCCCGCCCGTCACCCGGTGCTGGCCCTGGCCGCGAGCCACAAACAGCAGATGGAGGTGCGGGCCTTTGCGGCGCCGGGGCTGAAGGGCGGGGAACTGGCCCGCTGGGTGGAGAATCGGGCCAAACAGAAGGGGGCGCGGCTGGAGGCGGGCGTCGCCAACGACCTGGCCACGTTCATCGGCCCCGATCTGCGGCTGATCGATAGCGAGTTGGAGAAACTCAGCCTGCACGCCGGCGGCCGCGCCATCAGCCAGGCCGATGTGCGCCTGCTGGTCCCCTATGCCCAGCAGGCCAACATTTTCGACATGGTGGATGCGCTCGGCCATCGCCAGACCCAGCAAGCCTTCCGGCTGCTGTCGCAATTGCACAACGAGGGCGCCCATCCGCTCTATCTTTTGACCATGATCGTGCGCCAATACCGCATCCTCCTGCAGGTGAAGGACCTGGCGAGTCAGGGGCTGGGGCAGGATGCCATCGCCCAGCGGATCGGGCTGCATCCCTTCCCCACCGGCAAGGCCATGGCCCAGGCGCAGCGCTACGCCCCCCACCAGCTGGCCAGCATCTACGACCGCCTGCTGGAGACGGATGTGGCGATCAAGACCGGCAAGATGGACGGTCTTCTGGCCCTGAACCTGCTTGTGGTCGAGCTGGCGCGGCTTTGATAAGGAAAACACGAAGGCTCGAAGGACACCAAGAAAACTCAAAGTCTTTGTGCATGCCTGGTGATCGCTGTGTCGTTGTAAAGAGAAGGATCGCGGACGAAACCTGATGTTGCCGGCCTTTTCCACCATCGCCCTGCCCTCGCGCTACCTGCACCTGCCTGATGTCCGCATCCACTACCGGGAGGTGGGGGAGGGGCCGCCGGTGGTGCTGCTGCACGGGCTGGGGTCGAGCGGCAGCGACTGGTTTCCCGTGGCGCCCTATCTGGCCCCGGACTACCGGCTGCTGCTGGTCGATTTGCGCGGCCACGGGCACAGCAGCCTGCCTCGCACCGGCTACAGCATCGAGGCCATGGCCCAGGATGTGCTGGCCGTGATGACTGCCGAAGGCATCGAGCGGGCGTCGCTGATCGGCCTTTCCCTGGGCGGCTGCGTGGCCCTGCAGACGGCCGTCCTGGCGCCCGACCGGGTGAGCGGGCTGGTGCTGGTCAATACCTTCGCCAAATTGCGCCACACCGGGATGCGCTGGGGCCGGGTCGTGCGGTTGCGCCGCGCCCTGGGCGACGCCGACGGCCTGGCCCGGTTGGTGGCCGCCTCGCTGTTCGATGTCCCCGAAGTGCAGGCGCTGGTCTACGAGCGGCTGCGTCACAATGATGTGGGCGCCATCCGGCGGACGATGTGGGCCGTGGCCCGCTTCGACGCCCGCCGGCAACTCGGCCAGGTGACGGCCCCCGCCCTGGTGCTGGCCGGAGACCGCGACCGCACCGTGCCCCGGCTCTGCGCTGATGACCTGATGGCCGGCCTGCCCGTCGCCCGGCTGCAACTCATCCCCGACGCCGGCCACGCCCTGCCCTACGACCAGCCGGAAGCATTCGTGGCCGCGGTGCGCGGCTTCCTGAGCAACAGACCCTAAAGGTTTGGGAAACCTTTAGGGTCGTGACGGGTAGCTACCAACAGGCTGCAAACCAACAACACCAGGCCCACCGGCGCCCAGATCATGCGTTCGCCGGCGCTGGGGGTGATCAGATTGAGCACAAAGCTGACCGCAGCAAAGGCGACGACCACCCACGCAAGCCAGCGCGAGACGCGCGACAGGCGGCGGAAGGCAATGCCAGATCGGGCAAGGACGACGCCGGCGAAGAACAGCAACACCGCCGCCTGCACGAGAGCACCCGCGCGCAGCGCGGGTGGGAACTGGCCAGGGAACGTACCGCCCATCGCATATGCTCCCCAGGGCGCGCCCAGGGCCAACGCCACTTGAAAAGCTGCCGCCCCCGCCGATACGACAGCATAGACCCACGCGGCAAGACGACGAAAATCCACGAAATCTCCCCTACCTACCCATCACGCCGCCGTCGCTGCAACTTCTTTGTTGGCTTTGCTTTCGGCGGGAGCGCTGCTCGGAGTAACGCTTTCGGTCTTGGCCTCGCCGCCTTCTTTTTTGCCGCTGCCGGGGGTGGCGGCGCTGTTCTTGCCGCGCGAGTCGGTCACATAGAAGCCGGAGCCTTTGAAGACGATGGCCGGGGCCGAGAACTTACGGCGGACGCGGCCGCTGCCATTGCACACAGGGCAGGATGGCACGCTGGTGTCGGTAAAGGAACGGCGGACTTCGAAATCGTCCTGGCAGGTGTCGCAGATGTACTCGTAAACTGGCATAGTCGCTACCTCTCCATCTCGAAGCGAGATAGAAGACAACGAAAAATCATAGCCGAACGGCCGGGATAGGTCAAAGTTGGATCAGAGGATCGGTGAGGGGCGGGAACAGGAACAGCGCCACCCATGAGGATGGCGCTGTGGCGTCAGACAAACGTAGGCAAAAGATGAGAGGTGGGTTAAGGGGAGTATCTTACTTGAGCCAGACCTCAAAGGTTTTGCAAACCTTTGAGGTCTCTTCTTGCAACGACCCAGACCTCAAAGGTTTTGCAAACCTTTGAGGTCTTTTCTTATGAAAGCACGTCCGCAATCCGTTCCAGCGCCCAATCCACCTGCTGGCGGGTGATGACCAGCGGCGGGGCCAGACGGATGACGGTGCCGTGCGTGTCTTTGGCCAGGATGCCGTGCGTTTGCAGGGCCTCGCAGAAGCGCCGCGCCCCGCCCGCCTCCGGCTTGAGGTCGATGCCGATCAGCAGCCCGCGCCCGCGCACCTCGCGCACATGCGGACTATCGAGGCTGGCGAGTTGATCCATGAGATAGCCGCCCTGCCAGGCGGCGTTCTCGACCAGCTTTTCGTCCTGGAGCACGGCCAGGGCGGCGCGGCCGACCGCCGCGGCCAAGGGGTTGCCGCCAAAGGTGGAGCCGTGGTCGCCCGGTTCCAGCACGCCCAAGACTGGGGCATCGGCGACGACGGCCGAGACCGGGTAGAAGCCGCCAGAAAGGGCCTTGCCCAGGATGACCATGTCCGGCCGCACGCCCTCGTGGTCGCAGGCGAAGCGTTTGCCCGTGCGCCCCAGCCCGGTCTGGATTTCGTCGGCCAGCAGGAGGACGTTGTGCTGGCGGCAGATGGCGGCGGCCTGGCGCAGATAGCCGTCGGGCGGGAGGACGACGCCGCCCTCGCCCTGGATCGGCTCGAACAGGAAGGCGACGGTGTGGGGGGTGATGGCGGCTTCGAGGGCGGCGGCGTCGCCGTAGGGGACGGCGACGAAGCCGGGGGTGAGGGGGCCGAATTGCTCTTTGTACTGAAGCTCGGTGGAGAAGCTGATGACGGTGGTGGTGCGGCCGTGGAAATTGCCGGCGCAGACGATGATCTCGGCCCGGTCGAGCGGCACGCCCTTGACGGTGTAGCCCCACTTGCGTGCGACTTTGATCGCCGTCTCCACGGCTTCGGCGCCGCTGTTCATGGGCAGGGCCATGTCGTAGCCGCTGAAGGCGCAGATATCCTGGTAGAAGAGACCGAGCTGGTCGTTGTAGAAGGCGCGCGAGGTCAGGGTCAGGCGGCCGGCCTGCTCGACCAGGGCCGCCAGGATGCGGGGATGGCAGTGGCCCTGGTTGATGGCGGAATAGGCGCTGAGGCAGTCGAGATAGCGCTTGCCGTCCACGTCATAGACCCACACGCCCTCGCCGCGGCTGAGCACGACTTCGAGCGGGTGGTAGTTGTGGGCGCCGTGGCGCTGTTCCAGGTCGAGGAAGCGGGTGGCGGTCGATTGAGAAAGGGGCATAAGTTTTGTAGTCTTGGGCAACGAAGCTACATATCCAGTTGGAAACGCAACGCATCGAGTATTCGCGACTTCGTGGGGAAGTCGGTAACCATCCCCACTTGCTCGATAAGACGGCTCTTATCGAGTGTCCGAATCTGATAGCAGAGAACTATTGAATCAAGAGCAAGCCCACCCATGCCTGCACGCACCAGCACTTCGTTGGGGTAAATGCGCCGATCAGGTGACTTGAGCGAAGTGAGCGGTACCATCTGTTGCAGCGAAGGCATTCATCGTGTCAGCAAGGTCGGCGAGAAAAACAGGATCAGTGGCAGCCAGTTCCATTTCTGCGACCTTTCGCTGTACGTCAAGGGCACTCTGTTCGAGTGCAGGTCGAAGCAAGATATACTCTTCGATAGGTAGGATCACAGCAATGGGTTTGCCACCGGCATCGTTGATGAACTGGCGTTGAAGAAGGGCTTGGGTCATGGTCTCACCTCGCGGGAACGTCATATCCGGCGATCATTATACAAAGGGGAAGGGGTCTATAACAACTCCAGGTCTCGAATCAACCCAAAACAAAGGTCCCAGAAGATCGGTTACGTTTTCGCCAGCGCCTGCCGCGCCGCCTCCACGCCCGCCTGCCGCCATGCCTCGGCCTGAGATTGCAGGTCGGCTTCGAGTTGGGCAAAGGCCTGGGCGCCGACCTGCTGAGCGATTTGTCGGAACACCTCATCCAACTGCCGGGCCAGGGGCAGGCCAATGCGGCGGGCGATGTCACGCGCCTGCCACCAGGCGGCCAGGGCGGGTTGCTGTGCATCGAGGGCCAAGAAGCTTTTACCTTGCCAGTTCAAGACGAGCGCTTGTGAAAATAGCTCTCCGATACGCCGATACAGATCAATACCTTGTTCGAAGAGCGTAACTGCCTGAGCGTGGCTTTCAGCAGCAGCCGCAGCACGACCCATATAGCAAAGATCAGCAGCAATACTCAACTGATCGTTGATAGCCAAATGGATTTCAAGTGCAGTGCGATACTGCTCGTAGGCTTTGCCCAACTCACCCTCGGCCAACCATGCGTTGCCCAGACTTTGCAGCACGTTCGCTTCGCCCAGCCGGGCGCCGATGCCGGGATAGATCGCCAGCGCCGCCTCGTAGCGCCGCCTCGCACCCGCCAAATCAGCCTCGCGCAGCGCCAAATCCCCCAACGCCTTTTGCACGTTCGCTTCGCCCAGCCGGTCGCCGATGCCGGGATAGATCGCCAGCGCCGCCTCGTAGCTCCGCCTCGCCCCCGCCAAATCAGCCTCGCGCAGCGCCAAATCCCCCAACGCTTTCAAGATATCGGCTTCCAGTTCCTTGTCTTCCTGGCCCGCGGCCAGATCATAGGCGGCCCTGGCGTGGGCGACGGCTTGCGGGATCTGGTCGAGATAGTAGGCCGCGCGCCCGGCTTTGTGGTGCAGGTCGGCCAGGAACAGACGGGGGGCATCCGGCTGCCCTTGCAGATCGTCCAAGAGGCCCTCGTACAGCCGCAATTGGCGCTGCAAGTCCTCGCGGCTGTCGATGCTGAGGCCGGAACTGACGAACTGCCGCGCCTGGTCAGCGACCGGCGGCTCGGCGAGGCGAAAATCAAAGACGCCGCTGCGCTGCGCCCAAAAGTGGGGCGCCTGCCGCGCCGCCCGGCCCCGGCCCTGCGGCGTGACCCAGAACACCAGGTTGTGCGGATGGGCCGAGAAAAGCTCGCGGTTGTAGTCCAGCGCCTTCCACACCTCCTCGCTGGCCCGCTCCAGATCGAAGAAAAAAATCACTGCCCGTTGTTGACGTTGGGCCTCGGTCAGGTGGTAGAGATAGGCGAGAGGGAAAGTCTCATGCGGCGAATAGGTCCACTCGAACACCGGCAGCGGGGCCAGCAGCAGCTTGAGCGCCGCCACGACCTGCTCGCGCACGGCAGCGAAGTTGTAGAGGGCGTAGGCCCAGCTACCATCTCTGGCATAGCGCAACAAGACGGCCAGGTTGGTGAAGTCGTCGCGCGCCAGCGCCTCGGGCAGAGCGGCGGCGAACAGGCCGGCGCCATTCCCGGATGGCGTTGGCGAGAGCACGGCCGCGGCCAAACTGGGGTCATCTGCCAACGCAACCGTCACGCCTCACGCTCCTGCAACAGCTTCCGCACCACCGGGTGCACATCGCACCAGGCTTCGCCATTGGCATATTGCAACAGCGCCAGCGCCTGCAAGAGTTCCTGTACCTCTGGGTCGCTGCTCAATTCCTTGTCACGCTGGCGTTCGGCCAGGACGCGATAGTTCTCCTCTTTGAGGGCGGCGACAAAGTCATTGCGCAGTTCACTGGTAGCGCGTTCGGCGTCGATCTTCTCGATACGCCGTGCGCCACGCCCGAAGGCATTGACGGCGGCGTATTGGGTGAGACCGATCAACCCACGCACCAGCCCGCCGCTGGCCTCGATCAGATCATGTCTGGCTTCGTCGGTCATCAGCAGCGGGTGCATACGCGCCGCCAATATCTGCTCCATCAAGGCCCAACCATCGGGGTTGCGCTGGCCACTGCGCTTGTAGAGGCTGATATTGGGCAGCAACACCCGCTGCCCATAATAGTCTTTGAACAGTTTGAACTCAGGATCGTACCAGAGTGAGATATTGAAGGTGTAGATGGTCGAAGCGCGAAAGGAGGTCAACGTGGCCGCATGGTCGAAGAAAAGCCGGCGAGCGCGCTCGCGTTCGGGTTTGTCGGTATCATCGAAGACGAAAACCACCGGACGCCCGGTGGTCGTGCGCACGACCGCAGCCAGATCGTTGACCCGGCTCACGATCTCCGACACCCGGTCTGCCATTCGCTGCCGGATCTGCTCCCGCGTCGGCGCATCCTGCCCATACTTGACCTCGAACTCCATGATCAGGGCGTTGACTTTGGCGCTCAGCTCCAGCCCCTCGCCCGGCTCCTGATAGGGCGCCCTGCCAAAGACGCGTTCGCGCAAGAATTCGAGCAGACTCTGGCGCAACTCGCGCACCCTGTCGGCAGGCGCTTTGCCGATGACGCTTTCCTGAGTTGCCTGCTTGAACAAAGCCATGGCGGCAATGAGGACGATGTCGACGGCGGTGAGGTCGGTCGGCTGCACGATTACTTTGGTCGAGACCTTGACGACGAAGAATTCATTGCCGATATCCCGGCAAAAACGATTCAACTCGGTCGATTTCCCGCATCCCCCGTGCCCGGTGAACAGCAAGGTGATCGGTTGCCCCCTGCGCAAATCACTGACGCGCAGCCAGGTGGCCATATCCCGGCGTGCATAGCTGCCGCGATCGACGTAGAATCCCAGATACTCTCCATCCAAAGACCTGGTTGGGTTGCAATAGAAGATGACGTCTTCCAGGTTATCGGCGGGCTGGATAGTCTGAGCGAGGGGCCAGCGAGTGGTTTCGAGTGCAGGTGCAGTATCCATGTGTGCGCCTTTCTGCCGGGGATGGCCGCTCTTGCGTCCATGCTCTTGTTTTGAATCGAACGCGCGAGCAAAACATAATCATTGTCATCATTATACCCCTCCTGACTACAGCATGAAAGCCCACACCCAGCCATCTCCCTGCCTCCACTTTCCCCCTTCCCCTCCCTTCCTGCTACAATGGCGGGAGAAGGAGAGAAGGAAACAAGTAGACAGGTAGACAAGTGGCAGGTCGCAGGTCGCAAGTCGCAGAGCTTGTCCCTTCACTCCGTTCAGGGCAGGCTCTGAGTGAAACGAAGGATCGCAAGTTGAGTGTTGATTGTTGATTGTTGATTGTTGCTCCCCCTCCCTGCGTCCCTCCGTCTCCCCTTCCCTGCGTCCCTGCGTCTCCCCCATCCCCATCCATCCGAACAAAGAGGTTCCTTTCATGAATCACATCGAAGCTGTCCGCCGGCGGGTCGAGGCGGAACGCGACAACATCATCCAATTCCTGCGCGATATCTGCGCCATCCCCTCCTACGACAGCCAGATCGGGCCGGTGGGCGAGCGGGTGGGCGAGGAGATGCACAAGCTGGGCTTCCAGGATGTGCGTTTCGACAAACAGGGCAATATCCTCGGCCACATCGGCAGCGGCCCCCGCATCCTGGTCTACGACAGCCACATCGACACCGTCGGCATCGGCGACCCCTCGGCCTGGGCCTGGGACCCCTTCGTGGGCAAGGTCGAGGACGGCATCTTCTACGCTCGCGGGGCCGTGGACGAGAAGAACTCCACCCCCGGCATGGTCTACGGCCTGGCCATCGCCCACGAACTGGGCTTGCTGGAGGGCTGGGCGGCCTACTACTTCGGCAACATGGAAGAATGGTGCGACGGCATCGCCCCCAATGTCTTCGTCGAGGTCGAGGGCATCCGGCCCGATTTCGTCGTCGTCGGCGAACCGACGCGCATGCAAGTCTATCGCGGACACAAGGGCCGGGTGGAGATGCAGGTCGTGGCCAAAGGTGTGAGCTGCCACGCCGCCAGCAACCACCTGGGCGACAACGCCATCTATAAAATGCTACCGGTCATCGCCGCCATCCGCGACCTGGAGCCGCAACTGGGCGACCACGAGTTCCTCGGCCACGGCAAGATCACCGTCAGCGATATGCAGGTCAAGACCCCCAGCATCAACGCCGTGCCCGACGAATGCACCATCTTCATCGACCGCCGCCTCACCTTCGGCGAGAGCAAAGAGGGGGCCATCGCCCAGGTGCAGGCCCTGATCCCGGCCGACCTGCGCGACGACTTCGAGGTCTCGATGCTGCACTACGATGACCCCAGCTACACCGGCTTCGTGTTCGAGGTGGAGAAATACTACCCGGCCTGGGCCTTGCCCGAGGAGGCCGCCATCGTCCGGGCGGGGGTGGAGGCGGCCAGCAACTATCTCGGCCGGCCCGTCCCCACCGGTAAATGGGAGTTCTCGACCAACGGCACCTATTGGATGGGCAAGGCCGGTATCCCCAGCATCGGCTTTGGCCCCGGCAACGAGATCTACGCCCACACGGTCGAAGACCAGGTGCCCCTGCAAGATGTCGTCGATGCCACCGGCGTCTATGCCTTGTTCCCGTCGGTTTTGAGGAAAGAGGTAGACAAGTAGACAAGTAGACAATGCGCACCCCTACCGACCGCCAACTCCTTGCCGCCTGGCTGCGGGCCATCCCGCAATCAAGACACCCGGCGCGGGCGCTGGACGCATTGCCCGGCGGCCAGGTCATCGGCCAGGGGCTGGCGGCGATGCTGCAAGTGTGGGGGGCGGTGGAGTTCACAGCCGACGGCATCCGCGCCGTCTCGCAGCCGGCCTACTACTTCTTGCACAGCCTGGCCGCCTGGGCCGAGTCCGGCGGCCCGGTCATCCCCGACTGGTCGGCCCAGCAGGGGCTGACCCCGGGCGAAGGGCTGCGCCACGGCGCCACGCTCGTCTATCTGCTGGAAGAGGAGCGGGTGCGCCGCAATCCCCAGGCCGTCCCCATCCGCTTCACGCCCGTCGCCCAGGTTCTGATCGTCAGCCCCGGTGCTCCGCCCCAGTTCCTGGCGCAGTGGGACGGTCGCGCCGGCGCCTTCCAGATCATCGGCGGCCGCCAGCGCGTCGATGGCGACTGGGTGGAGCCGATCTTCGAGACGGCCGTGCGCGAGGTCGAAGAAGAACTGGGGGGCCAGGTCAGCTATCAGGCCGGCGATTTCCAGATCGAACAACTGGCATCCTTTCAAGGCGAGACGCGGCTTTCACCTTCGTTCGGCGCCCTCACCGCCTACCAGTTCACCTTCTTCCGCGCCTTTCACCTCAAACCGATCCGCCTCAACCCCGGCGATTGCTGGCTACGCCGCGCCGACTTCGTGGCCGAAACCACCCCCGACGGCCAGCCCGTGCGCGGCGACCATTTGCCGTATCTGGAAGAGGCGTTAGGATACTCAATCGAGCAGTTACCGTCATCTTTTGTTGGTTATTAGTTAATAGTTATTGGAGATTGGAGATTGGAGATTGCCAATCGCTAATAACCAATACCTAATAACCAATCTCCAATCCCCACCCACAGGAGCAACCCCTATGCAAACCTACCTACGCGGACGCGACTTCATCGGCGATCTCGATTTCAGCAAGGAAGAAATCGAGACCGTCCTCGACGTGGCCTTCAAGCTCAAGCGCGACCGGGCCTTGAGCCTGCCCCATCCCATCCTGCGCGACAAAGCCCTGGCCATGTTGTTCTTCTTCACCAGCACCCGCACCCGCGGCTCGTTCGAGGCCGGGATGGCGCAACTGGGCGGGCACGCGGCCTTCATCGAAAGCACCACGACGCAGATCAGCCACGGCGACACGGCCAAGGAGATCGGCGAGATCTTCGGGCGCTACTACGACGGCATCGCCATCCGCCAGTGCGACTGGGGCTACGGCAACAAGTACATCAACGAAGTCGCCCAGGCCAGCCGCGTGCCGGTGCTGAACATGCAGTGCGATGTCTACCACCCGTTCCAGATCCTGGCCGACCTGCTGACCATCTTCGAGAAGGTGGGCAACCCCCGCGGCAAGACGATCAACGTCAGTTGGGCCTATGCTTCCAGCTATCAGAAGCCGATCTCGGTGCCCCAAAGCCTGATCCTGCAGATGTCGCGCTTCGGCATGAACGTGCGCCTGACCCATCCCCCCGAATACAAGCTGATGCCCGATATCGTCCAGCAGGCGAAGGACAATGTGCGCAAGTTCGGCGGCAGCTTCGAGGTTCTGGATGATTTCGACGCCGGCTTCAAGGACGCCGACATCGTCTACCCCAAGAGCTGGGGCGCGCTGCTGACGACCGCGGACAATGCCGAGAGCGCCAAGATCGGCAAGCAGTACACCGACTGGATCACCGACGACCGCCGCATGGCCCTGGCCAGGCCCGAAGCCATCTATATGCACTGCCTGCCCGCCGACCGCAACATCGAGGTCAGCGACAGCGTCATCGACGGCCCCAACAGCGTGGTCTACGACGAAGCCGAAAACCGCCTGCACGTGCAGAAGGCGGTGATGGCGTTGACGATGTCTTGAGGAACCCCATGCCTCCACGCCCCCCCACCGCCCTCATCGCTATCGGCGGCAACTCTCTAATCACCGACAAGCACCATCCCGAAGTCGAGCACCAGTGGGATGCCGTGCGCGAAACCTGCACCCACATCGCCAACCTGGTCGAAGCCGGCTGGAACACGATCATCACCCACGGCAACGGCCCCCAGGTCGGGTTCATCCTGCGCCGGGCCGAGCTGGCCATGCACGAGGTGCATCCGGTGCCGCTCGACCTGATCGGCGCCGACACGCAAGGGTCGATCGGCTACATGATTGCCCAGGCCATGGACAACGAATTCCATCGCCGCGGGCTCTATCGCCGGGCCATGGCCATCGTCACCCAGGTGGTGGTGGACAAAGACGACCCCGCCTTCAAGCATCCAACCAAGCCCATCGGTGGCTTCATGAGCCATCACGATGCCAAGACCTTCGAGGAGATGGGCTGGACGGTGGTCGAGGACGCCGGGCGGGGCTACCGCCGCGTCATCGCCAGCCCCCACCCGCTGGAGATCGTCGAGGTCAATGCCATCAAGACGATGGTCGATGCCGGGTGGGTCGTGATCGCGGTGGGCGGCGGCGGCATCCCCGTCATCCGCAACGAGAAGGGCGAGTTGCGCAGCGCCCCGCCGGCCGTGATCGACAAAGACCATGCCAGCGCCCACATGGCCATCGAAGCCGGCGTCGACTTGTTCCTGATCTCGACCGGCGTGGAGAAGGTGGCCATCCACTTCAACAAACCCAATCAGCAGTGGCTCGACCGCATGACGGCCGCCGAAGCCCGCCAATACTTGCTCGAAGGCCACTTCGCCGCCGGCAGCATGGGGCCGAAAATCCAGGCCATCCTCCACTATCTGGAGCACGGCGGCAAGCACGCCCTCATCACCGACCCGCCCAACATCGCCCGCGCTTTGGTGGGCGAGACGGGGACGCATTTTTATCCGTGAGTGGAGTAGGCAAGGAAACAAGTAGACAAGTAGACAAGGATCGGTAGAGGATTCATATGGCTGTGGTAACAGTTTCGAAGCAAGGTCGGATCGCTATTCCGGTGGATCTACGCCAGAAGTACGGCTGGCGACCTGGAACGCGTCTGGTCTATGTAGATTACGGCGGCGTATTGACATTGGTGGCGGCGCCGAAGAATGCCATCGCTGAAGCTGCTGGTATGCTCAAAGGCGATTCATCACTCACACAATCTCTGCGCAAAGATCGCAAACAGTAATCTCATGCCTCTTTCTCACATTCTCGGCGCGCGCTGCATGGCTTGCGGGAAGCTGCATGCGCTGGAAGGCGCGGCTTATCTTTGTCCTGACCATGCCGGCGCGGGAGCAGAAGTGAACGGGGCGGGGGGACCCCGCCCCTACCCCACGCTCGACATCGTTTACGATTACGAGCGCATCGCCGCGGCCACGAATCCCGCCCACATCGCCTCCGACCCTGATCGTTCCATCGGGCGCTACGAGCGATTGCTGCCGATAGCGGGCCGGGCGTCGTTGGCGCCGCTGCCGGTGGGCGATACGCCCCTGCTACCGGCCCCGCGGCTGGCCGCCCGCCTGGGCTTGCGAGATGTCTGGGTGAAGGACGATGGCCGCAACCCCACCGCCAGCCTGAAAGACCGGGCCAGCGCCGTGGTGGTGGCTCGCGCCTGCGAGCTGGGCCTGACCACCGTGGCCACGGCCTCCACCGGCAACGCCGCCGCTTCATTGGCCGGGCAGATGGCCGTGTGGCCGCAGGGCAAGTGCGTGATCTTCGTCCCGGCCACGGCCCCGCCCGCCAAACTGGCGCAACTGCTGGTGTATGGGGCGACCGTTTTGGCCGTCGAGGGCAGCTACGACCAGGCCTTCGACCTCTGCACCGCCGCCTGCGAACGCTTCGGCTGGTACAACCGCAACACCGGCATGAATCCCTTCACCTCTGAAGGCAAGAAGACGGTGAGCTACGAAATCTGCGAGGGGTTGGCCAGCCAAACCGGCGCCCCCCCCGACCGCTGGCTGGCCCCGGATGTCATCCTGGTCTCGGTCGGCGACGGCAGCATCATTGGCGGCGTCTACAAGGGCCTGGCCGACGCCCTGGCTTTGGGCTGGATCGACCGCCTGCCGCGCATCATCGGCGTGCAGTCCGAGAAGTCCAACGCCCTGGCCCAGGCGTGGCGGCAGGGCGAGACCGACCACCTGGCGCCCATCTCGGCCACCACCCTGGCCGACTCGATCAGCGTCGATTGGCCGCGTGACGCCCGCAAAGCCCTGCGAGCGGTGCGCTCGACCAGCGGCGCCTTCGTCGAAGTCAGCGACGAAGGCATCCTCGACGCCATGAAGCTGTTGGCGCGCAGCACCGGCGTCTTCGCCGAACCCGCGGCTTCCGCGGCCACGGCCGGGCTGCTGGCCGCGGTCGAGCAACAGCTCATCGCCCCGCACGAGCGCGCCGTCATCCTCAGCACCGGCAATGGCCTCAAGGACATCGCCTCGGCCCGCCGCGCCGCCGGCGAGCCGCATCGCGTGGCGGCGGATAT
Organism: Caldilineales bacterium; assembly: GCA_019695115.1. GTDB lineage: Bacteria > Chloroflexota > Anaerolineae > J102 > J102 > SSF26. The sequence goes on from JAIBAP010000019.1 coordinate 80,787, forward strand.
CGATGCCGTCGCCAGAATCCTGGCGATTGGAGATTAGTAGAGGTTATCTGCAATAAATTCAGGGCAGGAGTGAGAGCAACGAGAAATCAAGAAGCGGATGACGACAGTCGGTACGGAAATTGTGCAATGCACAAGCTACTTCCATAACCAAGTCAGAAAAGTCCGGCTTGGTGGTGCGAAGAACATCTTTAACAATTCGGCAACGCTTCACGCCAGCAAGGGTGTTTTCGACCACCACCCGTACGCCGGAGATGATCTCGTTCAACCAAGCATCGGCGGCGTCCAATTCTCGGCCCCGGGGCTTTTTTTTGGTTGATAGACGGTGACTCCAGCCGGCTGATAGCCTTGAAAACCGGTGTCTTGAGCCAGAGTTGCTCCAGATGGATAGGCAATGTCATTCTCATCAGCGATCTTCTTGTCATGCTTCTTGCCGTTTTCGGTCGGGCTGAGGTAGACCACCTTCTTGCTATGACTGTTGACCAATACGATGTTCTTGTCTGTATGAGTCTTTTTCTTGCCACTATAGTGCTCTTTCTGTTCTTCATCGTCTTGTGGACGCTGTATCCGTCTTTCTGTGCCGTCAATCAATAAATCAGGTGCACCTTCTTTGACTAACACACTCTCTGCAACCGCTTCTGGGTCTCGCTCAGGCACTGCATCCAATTCCGCCAGCGATTTGTCCAAAATCGGCATTAAGCGGTGTATCCAGTAATTTGCCCGCGACTGACTGAGACCAAACAACAAGCCCTGCATCGTTTGGATCGGATAGGTCTTCTGATACACCAGAATGAACAACAGCTTGTCCGCCGACGTCGCCAGCCTTTCTTTCGCACCTCCGCCTGGCTTTCGCTTCCGAACCTGACCGAGTTTTGTCAACTCGGGCGGCGGCGACAGAGCGGCCAAATGCTTCTCGAATACGGCCAGGAGTTTGTTGAACTCCTCAGCCGTCAGACTGGTCATTGCCAGATGTTCCTTCTCTTTTTCTTCTAGTTGGGCATAGGTTAACATGCCTCTATTCTACTCCAACTATTTCAGATAACCTCTAGTGATTAGAGATTGGACAGTGCGCAACCAATCTCCAATCTCCAATAGCTAATAACTTTAGTTTCCGCTAAGTGCTGACGTGACAAAGGCGGCTGGATGGTTCATGATTGCAGGAAACCATTCCCACAAGCTCCTGCAAGGAGAGAACCATGCCAACCGCCGTACGAGAGACTATAC